>PWND01000143.1 GCA_003557965.1 Bacteroidales bacterium
AGCATTAAAGGTATTTTATTGGGATCCTGCTCAGTATGAACCGACTTGAAGTGTTGTTTTAGAAATAGCTTGCCCGCAAGCAAAACATCTTCGTCGTCGTCGATAATTAGTAACCTGGCATCTATTTTACTCATAGAAAGTTGTTTTTGCTAAATTATAAAATAATTTAAAACATGGCTTGTTTTTTAATAAACGTTGTTTTATGATAAAAACTTTTATTGCTCTCGTTAAGCTTGCCGGCCGTGCCATTTAAAAGAAAAACAGGTTTGTGAATATAAGTTTTAAGTAAAAAACGGAAAATGTTTGCAGAAGTTTTACTATGTTTGCATGTTGAATGATGAAAAATTTTTAACAAAAACCAAATAACCAATACACTTACGTTATGTTTTTTAACTCATTTACTACAACTTTGCTTTTAAAATACCCGGTAAAAAAAATCAAAATAATTAAATACCACCCCTGAGTTTTAGGTATACCCATACAAGACCAATTTTGATTTTAAAGGACTACAGAAATTAAAAGCATTTTAATATCGGACTTGCTTCAGAAACAACTGTTTATAATGGAAGCACCAAAAGTTTTTTTGGCTGCTATACCTGTATTCATGCATTAAATAAGAAAATAATTATAAAGTTCAATTACCAAATAAATGACAATTATGAAAAAACTGTTACTTAACCTATTAGTAGTTTTCATTTCTGGCACAGTTGGTGTTTTTGCTCAAAATGAGGTTGTACTTGAGTCAAGCAGATCGAATGAAACTGTAATATCAATTTCTATTGATGAGTTCGATTTTACCGAAGTAAATACACCCAAAGGTGTGGAGTCAATATTACAGGCTCCAAATGCTGATCAAATAATTGAAAAAGGCGCACCGAATTTGCCAAAAGTTGTCAGGTCAATTATAATTCCTGATCATGACAAAATGGAGGTAGAAGTTTTATCCTCCAGATATGAGGATTTTAAAAATATTGATTTAGCACCTTCTAAAGGGCACTTTTTGCGTAATCAAAACCCTGAGGATATTCCATATGTATATGGAGACTGGTATCAAACAGATGCATTTTATCCCGGGGAATTAGCGCATTTGAATGACCCTTATATTCTAAGAGATTTTAGAGGCACAGCTGTTGATATTTACCCGTTTCAATATAATCCTACTACAAGAACATTAAGAGTTTACACTGAAATAACTTTAAGAATAACATCCAGTGGAGAGAAAGGAGTAAATGTTTTTGAAAGAAAGCGTGAACTGGGTTCTATTAACAGAGAGTTCCACAGCATTTACGGAAGTCAGTTTATTAACTATGAAAGTCTATACCGTTATACACCATTGGAAGAAGATGGTGACATGCTTATTATTGCTCACGATGAATATTTGGATGCTATGAGTCCATTTGTGGAGTGGAAAACAACTATAGGCCTTGGTGTTGAGATGGTGGGTACATCAACTACCGGAACAACATGGCAAGACATTAATAATTATATTGAAAGTTATTATAACGACCCTTCCAATGACTTGATATATGTTCTTTTCGTTGGCGATGCTCAGCATATTCCGCCTGTTCCGGCAAGCGGAACATCTGTTATTGAGGGATATTCTGACAATTATTATGGCTTTTTGGAAGGCGATGACCGTTATCAGGAAATTTTTATTGGTAGATTTTCTGCTGAGAGCATAGCTCATGTCGAAACACAAGTGCAAAGAACACTTGAATATGAACAAGCATATAGTTTTGAGGATAACTGGTTAAATCATGGACTTGGCCTTGCCCGGGATGAAGGTAGTGGAAATGGTCATGATGGTGGAGAAGCCGATGATGAGCATATGGAAAATATTCGAGACAGGCTGTTAAACTATAATTATGTTGAAGTTTACCGTGAGTATGACGGAGGGAGTGATTATGTTGATTATAATACTACTTCTGCACATATTTCAGACCGCATTAATTCGGGTGTAAGTGTAATAAACTTCTGTAATCATGGTAACTGGGACTCATGGAGTGTTGGTGGCTATCATATTAATGATGTAAATGCGCTTACAAATGTTCGTAAGTTGCCATTTGTATGGTCTGTGGCTTGTATTGTAGGCCAGTTTCAAGGGCAGACATGTTTTGCCGAAACCTGGTTAAGAGCCACACATAATGGAGAACCAACCGGGGCTGTTGCTCATTTTGGATCAACGATAAATCAGCCATGGCACCCACCTATGGATGCTCAGGATGAATTTAACAGGATATTAACACAGATGTTTGAAAATAATATTAAAAGAAGTTTCGGTGGGATATCTGTAAACGGCATGTTTGATATGCTTGATAAAAATAATGACACTTATGGACACAGGACCGCTGAGACATGGACGATCTTTGGTGATCCGTCAGTGAAAGTACGAACCGATAATGCTACCAATATAACAGTCAATCATGACCCTGATATTATGTACGGCCCTGATTATTTTGAAATTACTGTTGATACAGATGACGCTTTTGCTGCTCTTACAAAAGAAGGTGAAATAATTAGTACGGCTAAAGAAGATGGTGGTATTATTTATATACCTATTAGTGAAGGTATAGAAGTAGGCGATGAGGTTACAATAGCTGTTACTGCGTACAATAAAGTTCCTTATATAGTTGATTTGGATGTAATAGTAGCCGGTGCTTATGCCAACTTTACAGCCGAACCTACAGAGATTCTAATTGGAGAATCGGTTATATTTACAGATACATCAGATCCGGATGATGGTGAGTTTGAAACATGGGAGTGGGAATTCGGTGATGGTGCTGAACCAGCCACCGCAACAGGTGAAGGGCCACATACAGTTACTTACAATACGCCGGGGCAAAAAACAGTTAGCCTCCTTGTTGATGGTGAGTATGAACGTGTCAGAGAAAACTATATAACTGTAAATGACATTGTTACACTTACTGTAAATATTAATGGAAGCGGAACAGTTCAGATAGATGGATCAGAGTATAACGAACCAATTGAATTGGCAGAAAACTCTACAGTAAGCCTTGAAGCTATTCCCGATGATCTCTGGCATTTTGATGAATGGTCGGGCGATTTGTCAGGTGTATATGCTTCAACAAATTTGGTTATGGATGAAAATAAAACCATAACAGCTAACTTCATTGATTGTAGCGGAATGACTTTACCATTTGCTGAAAACTTTGATGCTTCAAGTGAGCTTCCTGTTTGCTGGGAAATTGTTGACCACCAAGGAAATGACCAGGTATGGCAAATTGGTGATCCCGGGCATCTTGACGGCACTACCGGCAATTATGCATATCTTGATAGTGATAGTTATGGCTCTGGAAACAGCCAAAATTCTGACTTGGTAACACCTTTGCTAGATTTATCAAATTATATTGATATAGAAATATCTTTTACACATTATTATAGGGATTATCAGTCAGAATCTGCAAGTCTGTCTTATTCAATTGATGGAGGTGAAACCTGGAATCAGGTTG
This sequence comes from Bacteroidales bacterium, assembly GCA_003557965.1. Taxonomy (GTDB): domain Bacteria; phylum Bacteroidota; class Bacteroidia; order Bacteroidales; family UBA7960; genus PWND01. Next base: position 3,471 of record PWND01000143.1, read on the forward strand.
AAGACTGGGGAGGCAACACTACTGATAATCCTGCAACATATAGCCAGGTAATTGATGAAGTTGCCGGTGAACAGGCTGTTCAGTTTAAGTGGAACTATACCGGCACCTGGGGGTATTATTGGAATGTTGATAACATAGAGGTTACAGGCGCCCCTGCCGGCATCTATGCTGATTTCACAGTCAACCCCACAATCGTTGACATCGGCGAAACCGTTACATTTACCGATGCTTCCGGTGGAGGAGACATCACAAGCTGGAGCTGGGACTTTGGCGATGGCGCAAATCCGGCTACTGCCACAGGACAAGGGCCTCATGATATTACATATGATTCTTACGGAAGTAAAACTGTAAGCCTTACTGTTAATGATGGTGAACACACGGAAACTAAAGGTGATTATATTACCGTACAAGAATATGAGTCTTTCTCTGATTGGATTCATTGGGATGATGGGGTGAATGCTAATGCTGTTGGATTGGAAGATGGTGGAGTGTTTTATGTAGCTTCAAGATGGGAACCTGAAGATATTGAAGATTATGATGAAATGAAAATTACTAAAATGAGAATGTTTATTAACCACCTGCCAAGTTCGTTGGAGATGATAATCTGGCAAGGGGCTGATGAATCAAACCTTTCAGAGGTGTATAGTCAGGCATTTGATGGTAGTGAAGAAAGCTGGGTTGAAGTTGAATTGGATACTCCATATCAAATTGATGCATCGCAGGAATTATGGTTTGGTTATCTAGTTGATGATCCTGGTGAAGGCGTCTTCACGGCTGGTCTGGATGCAGTAACTAATCATGATGGTAAAGGGAATAAAGTAAAAATCGGTGAAGAAGGTGAATGGGAGAACTTGTCACAATACGTAGATGGTGATTTTAACCTACAAGCTTTTGTTGAAGAATCAGAAGAATTTCTGCCGGGAGATATTAATGGTGATGGCATTGTAAACGTGTTAGATGTTGTGCTTATGGTCAATCTGATACTTGACGGCGAGTATCATCCTGCCGGTGATCTTACAGACCCCGAGGGTGAAATTACTACCAGCGACTTAACAGCATTGGTTAATATTATAATGGGTTATGACAGAGCAGACGACCATATAAATTCAGAACCCGCATTCATAAGCATTACAGATAAACAAATAGGCTTTGAAAGTGATGGTACTGTTGCAGCTATATTGTTTGAAATTGAAGCTGAAAACGCTGCTGAGCTTAAACCTGTTTTAAATAGTAGTGAGCACAAATCATCCTACAAAATCTATGATAATAAACTTAGAGCTATAGTGTATAGCACTAATAATACTCCTTTGCCTGAAAATACAGAGTCATTGTTGACATTGGAAAACGAACCTGTGAATATGCAATGGGGTGAACTTGATGCATCTAATACAGCTTCCGGAGCGGTTGACCTGTTTTCAAAAACAGTTACAGGACTTGACCCATGGGATGTTTTAGGTTTTGATGTTAGTATTTATCCAAACCCGAATAAAGGAGAGTTTGTTGTCACGATCAGAGTGCCTAAGGAAATAAAAGCAGAAATAAGCATGTTTGATGTTATGGGCAGGGAAGTTTTACCAAAAACTCAAAAGATTTGCACAGAAGGCAATAACGAAATTAAAATTGACAGAGCATCCATGCTTGACAAAGGTTTCTATGTAATACGTATCAAAGGTTTTGACTACCAAAGCAATGAATTGATATTTACTGAAGATCAAAAAGTACTTATTCAGTATTAATAAACGGTATTTATTTGTGCCTTTGCAACTATGATTATGGTTGCAAAGGCATATTATGCCGGCCGGTGCAATCATTTTTTGAAATAAAAGGGTTGCTTTGTTATAAATGTTTTTACAGGTATTGCCTGCCATAAAGTATAACAAACATATTAAATGTATAAAACCAAATAAACATTTTATATGTAACCAATAAGCTTACTATGAAATGAATTAGAAAACTGAAAAAACTAAATAAACGATTATGAATAAAATTATTAATACTTTGATCATAGTATTGTTCTTTTTTCTGAATTTGCCGTTAAGAGCGAATAATACTATGAGCGTTGTGGACCAAAGTGCTTATACAGGCTCTGTTATAGAAGTAGAAATTAATCTTGAGAACGCTGACAACGTTGCCGCTTTTCAGCTGGATGTTGTCTTGCCTGAAGGCTTTGTTTACCAGGAGGATGGCGCAAGCATGGAGCCGGATAGAATTGATGGGCATGTAATTGGAGCAAATTTGATCGCTGAAAATGTTTTGCGAATTGTCAGCTATGCTAACCCTACAGCCCATTATACAGGTAATGATGGAGTCATTGCAAGGTTTAATCTTGAAACACCTGTAACCCCTAATGATTATGTTTTTAATATTGACAATTTGGTTTTATCGGATAGTGACGGAGAAAATGTTGCCTCTACTTCACAAAACGGCACTATTACTTTGAATGACCCACCTGAACCGGAAAATATTCTTATTATTCATGACGTTGAGGCGACGGTTGGTGAAATCATTGATGTATATGTGGAAATAGAAAATGCTGATCCTTTTGTTGCGTTCCAGTTTGATATATTATTGCCCGGTGGCTTTGTTTACGAAGAGGAATCGGTTGTTCTTACAGGCAGAGAAGTGGATCATGTTATACAGGCAAGCATGATTAACGAAAACACTTTAAGAGTTTTAAGTTATAGTAATACAAATGCAGAGTTTGTTGGAAATGATGGCAATGTAGCTGCTTTAGAGCTGCAAACGCCCATAAATGCAGGCACTCATCAACTTGAGTTTGATGAGAATGAAGCCGTGATCACTCATATAAGCTTTGAAAATATCATTACCGGTATTACAAATGGTATAGTCACTTTGCAAAAGGCAACACCTGAGATCACACAATGGCCTGAGGCAAGTCCAATAAAGTACGGTGAAAAACTCACTGTGTCAACTCTCACGGGTGGGGAGGCTGACGTTGATGGTGAGTTTACATTTGATGACCATGATGTTGAACCTGAAGCCGGAACATATAATGCTGACATTACCTTTATTCCAAATGATACAGATAATTATAATACAGTTAGTGGTCAGGTGTCTGTTAGCGTTGAGCCAAAAGAACTTATGGTGATCAACGCTGTGGTTCAGGACAAAGTAT
>PWND01000292.1 GCA_003557965.1 Bacteroidales bacterium
AGCTGCAGTGAACCAAAACAGAATCTCCTTTGGATATTCCAAGCAACTCTTTTATAACATACTCAAACTCATCAATGGAAAGAGGTTTCCCAAGCCAGGCTCTGTAAAGTTTTCTGTAATATTTTTTTATTAACATATAAGGTTTTCCCTAATAAAATCACGAGTAGTTGTAAATGAGACCTGTGGATCAGGAGATAGTTTTGATAGCAGTTTTTCAAAATTTTTATAATCCAGAAAACTTTTTGAATGTGTCAGTAAAATCAAATGCCTGGCATCTTTATAAGTTTTTGCCTTTTCTTTTACTGTATCTACATACGATTTCAAATGGTTATGGTGCATATACCCAAAACTTCCATAATGCTCTTTTGATTCACCCCTTCGTATCACACTTGGAGAATACTCGCCGCCTCCTTTTTTGATTTGCCTTTTTTTGTTAATCTGGTAATAATAGAATGGATGAAATGCTTTTTTTAACAGGTAAACCGTATGGGGGAGTTTGGACTCCTCAGTGTAAACCGGCAGTTCCCATACCCCGCTTCCCTCTTGTTCCTTGGAAAAATCATCCGGGGCAACCTCCCAAGGCCTGTACCGGGAAACCGCGTTCCGGAAATCCAGCCTGCTGCCATCTTCATACTCAGCATATCGTCCCTTCATAACCGAGGCATCACATACAATCCCGTGCTTTTTAAAGGCATTGTACAAACCTGTTGACGGCTGGCACAACCACCCTCCCGCCCGAAAAGAGAGAACTTCATATTCTATGTTCACCGGAGTTAGCAGGTTTTCAAGGTACTGCTTTCCCTTGCCGATCCACTCATCCAGCAGTTCGTGTTCCACCTGCCCTGTACTCCATTTACTGTAATCCAGTTTCCAATTCCCATTTTCTAATTCAGCACCGATCCACTGCGGATGAAAATGGAGCTGCACATCGTGTCCTCGCTGCACGGCGTCTTTTAAAATCTCTTCCCAGGTAAGTGCATACTTCTGCCATTTTTCCCCGGGCGCATTTAACATATTCAACTGCTGACCGATCTCGGCATAAAAGGTGTATTTGGCTCCATATCGATCACAAATATCCAGAATTCGTCTTGCCGGTTCAAACATCAATTCTTCAGGATCTCCGGTGCCGTCCCCATAGATTTCCCAGTCGTCGTGGAGCAGGATATAAAGTTTATTTTTATTCACTTCAATCTGATCTATACTGAATTTTAGTCATATTCATCTCATTTATTCATCGTCATATTCCACCACATATCTATTTAATACACCAAACATAAACATGACTGTAGAGAGTGCTGAAATCACATAGTACTGTCCGGAATATGAGATTATCATGTAGGCCCCCAATAAAGCAAATAGTATGGATGTTAATTCTTTTCTGAGAACTCTGCTTTTTATGTTTTTAACGTAATTTCTAAAATCAAAAATAATAAATAAAAGAACAGAGAAGTACAGAATAAACCCGATAATACCGGCACCAATAAGATAAACTGCATAATCAGTATGAAGTGAGCGTCTGGTATTTGCAAGCTGCTGGTAATCATATAACTCACTTCCAAACAATGTATGTGTAAATCCTTTAGTTTCCATCCAGTATGGAGCCCAGGTAATAATCTCCTGGGTTCTGCCTATTTGTTCAATAGCCTCAGTATCAGTTACATCAATGGTTCTGCGTTCAATCAGAGGTTGAATTTGTGAATAATAAGTAGGGAAAGTTAGTATAGCTATGATGCTCCCTATAAAAACAAACTTAAAAAACTTTGATTTTCTATAGTGAAATATAGAATAAATAATTAAACCCAATAAAAATGCAAGGATAGCCCCTCTTCTGAATATTAAAAATACCGGAAACAATGAAAGTATTAAAGCTGATATTTCAAACCAGCCAAACCGCTTTGGATAAAATTTTATTACAAAAGGCAAAAAAAGTAACAAATAAACGATTATAAAGGTTTGTTGAACACCACCGCCTCCCACATAAAAAGCTCCACCTGCGCGTTCATAGGGTAACACTCCTACCTGAAATAATTGTGCCCAAATAAAATGAAGACCAAAAACCATTAATAACCAGATAACTATTTTTGATAGTTTTTCATAGTGTTCATGTTTATAGATATATGAATACGCCAGTGGGTACATAAGCAGGGAAAATATCACTCCAATGAATGTTGGGATATTTTCAACAAACCGGGTATTGGTTAAAAGGCTTACTGACAGATATATAAGGACAAGGAATATTATTGCTGTGGCTTTAGTGAATTTTATATTAATTATTAATAATGGCAAGGCAACAGCAATAAAACCAGCTCTTATTAGTCCTGTATGAACACCTCCCATAAACACAAATGCTGAAGTAATCGCAACAATTGCATTTATAAAAAATATGGCAAGAACTAAATTCGATTTAGATAAAGTCATTTATTCTGTAGAGGTATTATTACAATTTTTTATATAGTTTTTCATATTCACTGTATATAACCTCTTCACTAAACTTCTTCTTTACTGATTCACGGGCGTTCACTGTAATTCTTTCTTTTCGTTCTGAATCATTTATCAACTCTAAACTATATTTCAAATAATCATCAACCCTGTTATTGGTTACCAGGTAGCCTGTTTTTCCGTGTTCAATTATAGTATCGGTTATTCCATCCAGTCTGGAGGCGATAACGGGAATTTTTGAAGACATCGCCTCTAAAACTACATTCGGCATACCTTCTTTTCTGGATGGGAATAAAAACAGATCACATGCTTTATAATAATCTGCCACATTGTTTACCTGTCCAATTTTAATGACCCTGTCAGAGTGTAACGTTTGAATTTCCTCCGATTCGAGTTTTTTTTCAATCTGTACTATCTCACTATTACTGTAAGGTCCAACTAAGACTAAAAATACATCGTTATTATTTAATAATTCGTGCAATACCTTAATACCAACATCGTGGCTTTTCCGTAAGCAAAGCTTTCCAACCATTAAGATTAGTTCAGAACTCAATGGTAGTCCCAATTTCTTTCGTAAAGTTTGAACATCTGTCTTATCAATTGGAGAATAAAATGTAGTATCGATTGCGTTATTTATAACTCCTATCTCCCTGTTATATCCCGCACTTTCCAAACTCTTTTTAACTCCTTCGGAATTACCTAAAAGAACATCGCAATTCTTCAAACCGTACTTTCTCAGATAGCAATTTGGAGTTAATTTATATTTCCAATTGTGCTCAGGCACCGTAACAACGACTTCTACTATGCTTTTAATACCATATTTTTTACTTAGTTTACTAACTACAGAAGAACCTATTCCGCCACCGAACGAATGTATTACATCAGGTTTACCATATTTATTTATTATGTATTCAAGTCCCCTAAATCTTTTCCAAAGATTCAAAAATCGAGCGAAATGATTACTCTTTTTGTATCCGTCAATAGAATAAAAGTTAACACCCTCAACCTTGGTTGGATTTTTTGTGTGTGATATAACAGAGATGTCAAACCCTTTTTCTGCAAACCATTTAGCCTGTCTTACACACCTTAGCCCAGCTCCACTGTGATCCGGCGGAACATTCCGTGTGATTAACCAGATTACATTTCTATTTTTATTCAACCTAAAGTTTTTCCGATTTTAAATTTTTAAGTTAAAATCCTCAATTAAGACATGTCAATGATCTTTGCTTTCACTTATATTTCTAAAATATTTCTCAATAGCCTTAATAGGAGACTCATTAAATTCAGACATAATTTTCATCAAGAATTGTTCATGCATATGGGATACAAAAACAGGAAAATTATTCATTTCCAGTTCCCGTACTATTCCATATCTATGTGTTCCGCCTTTCCAAACTTTACAGATTCTGCCATTTTCATCAATACAGACTTGTATGCCTTGGTCAGACTCAAACTTTGGTACATTAATCCCATTCTTTTGGATATTTTGAATTAGAAGTTCTACTTTTTTTAAATAAGCTATGATATCTGCTTCCTTTTTAACCCCTTTCGTAGTTTTACCAAATTTTTCTAATTTATTTTTAAGGCGTTTATAGTCTGATGTTTCTTCATACTTAATGCCAGACATTAACTGTTTAATTGTCAAATGAGAACCTCCTTTACATTTATATTTCTTTAAATCAGCACTAAATAGAAATGAATGGCTTGATACTTTATTTTTTTCACCAATAAGTTCAGGGTAACATAGATTTGATATCTGATCAGCATTTACATATATAACCCTATTAAATTTTGGTTGAAACTTTAACAACTCTAATTGAATTTTCTGAGGTGTAAATTTAATTATTATATCCGGGATGTAAACAATTATTCGATTTATTATTTTAGTAGTAGTTATCTTAAAATCAATGTATTGAGGCATAGAATAATTTCATGATTATGTTCTCGAATATATTCATCCGCTGCTTTTTGCTATGTGAAGAAAGAACAGTTTTGGAAGTCTTGCTGAGTAATTGTTAATTGCTTTTTTAATTAGCTTCATATTTTTAAACCACTTACAATAAAATCATTTACATACGTTTCAAATCCATTCTCTTTAAGTAATTGCCTCACTTCATCTATAGTATCATTACCCATTCTTTCTTTAGAACAATCAACAGAAACTTTTCTTGTTATTTTTAATGTATTAATTGCTCCAGTAAGAACTTCTGGCTCGGCTCCTTCTGCTTCAATTTTTAAAAAATCAATTTTCTCTAAATTATATTTATTAATTAGGTAATCCAATCGTACTGCAGAAACTTTTACTACTTTGTCGTATTTTTCAGGCTCAATCATTGAAGAGTCTGCAGTATCTGAAGAAATATAAAAATCTACTTCTCTATTAGAATTAGATAGCAAACAATTCTCATATCTGGTATTACTAAAATCTTCTAAGTTTAACTTCAGACATTTAAAGGCAATTGGATCCGGTTCAATTGCCAATATTAATCCAGCCTTGTCAACAATTGATCGTGTGAATTCACCTATGTTTGCGCCTACATCTATCACTATATCATCAATTTCTACTGATACTTTATCTTTACAATACTTATTAAACATCTTCTGTTTGATATAATAAAAGCCTTCATTTCTTACATACCTGGTAATCCGATGTAAATTGTATATGAATATCTTTTCATTCCCCCACTTCACAAGGTAAACATCATCATATTTAAAAAGCTTTATTTTGTTATGTTTTCTTTCACCTTGAAAGAAACCACCTGTTGCTATATATATTTTTGCATATATATATCTACCAACTAATTTTTTAATTATTTTATGTAAATTTTTCATTATTTAATGCTAATTTATCTTTCTCTAATATGATATATATTGCTATATAAATAATATTTATTATTACTAAGGATGAGTACATTATTAAATTATTGAATTCGTAATTTTGAATTGCAATTGATACTATAACCGTAATTATAGAAATAATAGTTATTAATATTTTATTTTTAGTGAAATTTAAAATTTTACAACCTGCAATATTTAATAAAAAGTAGAAATATAATATATAATATATAAAATTAGCTATTGAATAGAGAATAATAGTAAGATATGCATTAGTTAATATTATGCCTCCAATTAATAAACTACTTATTCTTAATACAAAAGATGCGAAATTAAAGAATAATGTATATTGCTCCTTGTTTAAAATTGTTGTAATGCTCATTAAAGGTGTTGTGACAAATGCAAATCCGGCTATTAATGTGAGCCACTGCATATATTCACCGGCAATCCGCCAATCATTTCCAAAAATAATTTCCACTAATGGTGCCCCTAATGATATCATTATAGTCATTGCCCCTATACTGAAAATCATCAATCTACTACTTACTTCTTCAGTAATTTTTGCAATATCTTTTTTTTCATTCCATTCTTTTGAAGCTCTTTGAAAAAATACTTTTCGTGTTGATTTTCCAATTAAATTGACAGGAATATTTAACAATTTATACCCTAAAACATAAAAGCCAATAATTGCAGGTGTAAAAAAAACACCTAACAAAATTAATGGTGACTTTATCGAAATTGTATAAAATAACGAAGATGAAATATTGAATAATGAAATATTTGAATATTTCTTTAAGTATTTCTTTAATTTTCTAAGTGAAAGTCGAGATAAAAGTATTGTTTTATCTTCTTTCCAAATTTTTCTCCCTAACTCTATAGATGCCGTCAATGAACCAGTCAAAGAACCTGCTATTAAATATCCTCCTGACGTGAATCCGGCCAGTCCCAATCCAATTTTTGAGCCCGATGTAACTACCGAATTACTAATTTTTACACTGGCAAGCCGCCCAAATTGTGCCCTCCGGGTATTCCAGTGGCTGTTGGAGGTTTGAATACCTTTTATAAAAACCCCAACAGGCACAAGCCAGAGAAATCGTGCCAATTCCGGGGCGTTCACAAGGTTTGCTATTTGTTCTGCAAAAAACAGAATGGCCACTGCAGAAATGGTAGTCCAAAACAGGGTAAAGCCAATACTTACCCAGTAAAGATGGGCAGCCTCGTTGTCTTCCTTTGGTATCACAATGGCCAGCTCATAACGCATGCATACAACCACTCCGAGAATGCCAAGAATTGCACCATATACTCCTAATAA
>PWND01000206.1 GCA_003557965.1 Bacteroidales bacterium
AACGTATCCGCCAAATAATGTGTCTTCTAAAATGTTTTGGTATTGCCGGAGGTAGTTTGCAAGCAGGTTTTGCTCGTTGATATTGCTGCCCCCTCCAAAGTGTAATATATTTTTCATCCACTCTTCAGGTGTATGGCTTGCCGCTTCGTATTGATTAACTTTATCAAGGTATATTTGTACATGATTGTTGTTGCGGGCGGCCAGCCTTCCGGTTGCAATTGCAGGCTCATAAAGGTTGCCGGTAATCCCGGCTGTTAAAAGAATGTCTGATGGGGGATTGCCATATGATGGTACCAGTGTGTTTGCATAATGAGTGTTGTTGTTTCTATAGCTTGATGCACGCAATGCTTTTCCTATTAAAAACATTTTTAACGGGGGCTCCTGGTACGAAGAGATAGTATATCTTGCAAAATTTTTTATTGCCATGGGGTGCTTCCCAATTCCATAAGCAAATTGATGATAAAGCTCATCTATATCTGCCAGCAAAACACTATAGCCGGTTGACTCCCTGTATGTCTTGTAGTTTTCAACAGACGACATCAGGCTTTTGTGTGTAATCATTAAGTAATCGGAGTCCAAATATGGAAATTCAGAAAAATCTCTGAACCTTGCAAAGTTGTCAGGGCTTTCGTTTACTGCTTTTATGCTGGTGACTTCCTTAAACAAATCCTCCCTGGTTATTAAGCATTTATTAATGCTTCCTGTATTAGGCAAGAGAGCGTGGAACTGATTATCACTAAAATAAACTTTAACTTTACTATTGCTTGTAAAGTCATAAACCCAGATGTTGTCGTCACCTGTAGCGTTATAATTACTAAATTTTACATACGTTTTATCACTTTCTGAAGGTGGTAGCTCAAAGAACAGCATGTCATCACCGTCAGCATTAAAAGACCTTGGATATCTTACCTGTATGTAAGATATCGTGTTTCTTGCTACAGAACTGCCAAGATCATCTACAGAAGTAAAAGTAAAACCGGTGCCGGTTGGGTTAAGTGCTGATGGACTTACGGTTTCATTAAACCTTAAAAGGTTATAACCTTTGTAAAGAGTGTCAATTTGAGTATTAGCAAACTGAACCCGGAGATGATGGTCAGGGTTAACTCCTTGAAAATTCGATGCACTAACTACTGCAAACTCAATATCTGCATCAGGCCCCTGGTTATAAATATGTGGTGTGTTAATTGTTTTTGACCTGCTTTGGCCTACGTTAAAAGGGCTGTCGAACCAACCTTCAGTAGGCATATATGTAGGGCTGGTTACACCATAGGCATTAGTTTCACCTGCAAAATACCTGTTAGTGTAATCTTCTCTTGAACTAAACCAAAAATATGGAGCAGGTTCATAATCTGAAAAATTATCATCATCAGAAACATTAAATCTTTTGTTATTTAGCAGGTTATTCCATGTTAAGTAGTAAACAGCAGTATCATTTATTAAGCTGAAATTTTTATTAGGTTGATCACCAGGGTTATCATAAAAGTATTGGTCAAGGTAGCCGTCATTGTTTTTTCCGAAAAACTCAATATAATCGCCGGGTTGAAAAATGCCTGTTTCTTCGTTTTTAACGAAAATTGCTTGTTCATCTCCTTTATTAAATATCTGAAAACTTCGGGGGTCGAAAGTTCCTATAGGTACGCCTGCATTAACAAGGGTGTTGTAATCAACCCTGTAAATGCCTTTTTCATAAACTTTAATTGCAAAATATTTTTGCTGATAATTAATCCATTCATTGCCAAAAGGAGCACTGCTCCAGCTTAATAAGCCGGATAAAATCAAAACAAAAGTTATTATGCTTCTTTTTAAAATCATATACTCAAAATATGTATTAATTCTCTCTGCTGTGAATGTTAAGTTTTATTGAAAAAACGTTTGAATATAATGCAATAGTATTATCTCCAACGTCTGTAAGGGCATAATCAACAGAAAGAATATCTCCAATCATTATGCCGACACCAATGTTTGGCTGCATGCTAAATTTTTGATTTTCATTTGGCATGTAATATCTTTGAAAAGTGCCAATTCCGCCTCTTAGAAACACAATGTTATTATATGACAACTCCAAACCTGCAGCAGGTTCAATGCTAAAAGGGTCTCCGGGGATAAGTACATTTCTTCTTCCGTCGGTAGTTATTGTAAAATCCGTTGAAGCAAGCAGCGATATGTCATAGAATAATTCAAAATTGCGTGATACGCCTAAAATTACTCTTGGCATTGTAAGCTCATAGCTGCTAACGGGTATTTCATTTCCCGTTATTGTAAAAACCTCTTTCATAGAATCATCAAAATCGTACGACCAGGCGTTAAATGTAGTTGTAATATCGCGCCCTACAAGAGAGAAGTTCCATTTATCCATCAGGTAAAGCAAGCCAAAATCAAGCCCAAAGCCCCATGCTCCGGCAAATGTGCCGGCTGTTCGCCTAATAACTTTAACATTAGCTCCAAAGTGAAGGTTTTCATAATCCGGTGATCGTCTTGCGAAAGACAATATGAAGGCATTGTCAGAAGCATTAAAAGACATTATTCTGTCATAATGAATATTGCCTTCTGAATCTATTAATTCAGATGTATCAGGTATATCATCAACACCAAATCGTATGTATGAAAATCCAATGTGGTTGTTTTCATCAGCTTTGATAGCCATAGCTCCATAGTCGTACCTTGCAAGTCCGGCAAAGTACTGGCTGTGCATAAAACCCAGCTGTATGTTGGATTCTATAAATAATAATCCTGCGGGATTCCAGTACCCGGAAGTAACATCATTAGCAATTGACGTGAAAGCGCCCGACATTGCTAATGACCTGGCACCAACGCCAATTGCTAAAAATTCATTTGAGTATTTGGGTGTATTGTCACCGGCATTACTGTTTAATGTAGCAGCAGTAATGCATAGTGTAATAAATATTTTAATGTAATTTTTCACGAAAAAAATATTGAAGTATAAAATTACAAAAAAACCGCCAGTATATTGATATTATTATAATGCTAATGCTTGTCCAAAATTGTCTTCGAAAAGTATATCATTAAAAGGTTTTCTTTCTCTTGGCGACTTTTCCATTTTTATAAAATTACCTTCTAAAATTTCAGGTTCGCCAATATAGCCAATAGCTAACACTGTTAATGGTTCATATTCTTCAGGGATATTAAAGGCAGAAAATGCTTTTTCCTTTGAAAAGCCTCCCATTTGATGCATATGAAGCCCTTCATGCATAACCTGGAATGTAAGATGTGCTACACTTTGCCCCACATCGTAATGAAATGAGCCATTAGGCTTATTGCTGTCAGTAAGTGTTTTTCGGCCAACGGTAATTACTAAAATATCAGCGTTTTTTGCCCATGCCTGGTTAAATTCAACTAATGTGTTGAATATTTTATTCCAGGTTTGTGAACCTTTTTGCCCCAAAATAAAACGCCAGGGTTGTTCGTTGAAAGCAGATGGTGACCATCTTGCAGCCTCAAAAATCCTGGAAATCTTTTCTTTTTCAACGGCTTTACTGGTAAAAGCCCTTGGACTCCACCTTTTTTTTAAAATCGGGTGTATGTTGTGAATGGTTTTTGCAGATTTTTCCATAGTTTCTTTTTGTTTCACAAATTAATGATTAAGTTTGTACTAAATTAAACGCAAATAGATTTGTATTGTTTAGTTTTTTGTCGTTTTTAGAAACAGAGATTGGCAAAAGCCGATATAAAATAATTAGATTTCATTTAAGCATTGCTCCTTTTTATGATTTTTATTGTTAATAATGATAATGCAAACTTTGTTCAGTATTTAATAAAAATTATTCTGAAGCAGGTAATATGATGCAAGATAAAAATGAATTCCAAAAAGTTGTTGATGTAGATAAGTTAATAAAAGAAGGTAATAATAAATCCTTAAAACTCCTTCCTGAATTTCTTGTAAACCAGATAAAGAAAATTCTTCGCCAGAAAGAACTTAATATTATCCATAATAAGTATAATGACAAATTTGGAATGGATTATATTATCTCCCTATTGAAAGAGTTTGATATAAAAATCAGGATACATAATGAGACAGAAGTAAAAGACGCTGACAGATGTATTTTTGTTGCTAACCATCCTCTGGGAGCAATTGATTCTCTTGCATACTTATACTGCATTAATAAGCTAAAAGGTGAGGTTGTATCTCCTTCAAATGACCTTTTCACCTATGTTCCAAACTTATTACCATTAATAATAGGCGTAAATGTTTTGGGAAAAAGCAGTAAAGAGCAGGTTGTTGCAATGAATAATGCATTTCTTTCAAATGTTCAGATTATGATTTTCCCGGCAGGAAAGGTGTCCAGAAGAATTAAAGGTGAAATACAAGATTTTGAATGGTATAAGTCTTTTATTAGTAAAGCAGTTCAATCAAAAAGATATGTTGTACCTGCATATATCTCCGGGATTAACTCAAAAAAGTTTTACAGAATTGCTAACCTTAGAAAGCTTTTTAGAATAAAAATGCCTATTGAAATGATGTATTTACCACAGGAAATGTTAAAAAAAAGGGGGGAGACAATAGACCTGGTTTTTGGCAAACCAATTCCATACTATATGTTTGATGATTCGAAAACACCACATCAGTGGGCACAGCATGTGAGAGAAAAGGTTTATAAATTGAAAAACTATTTTTATCAAAACATTAATTCTTCCTCAAACAACAAAAAAAAGATTTTTACTATACAATAAAAATACTACTAATGAAGAGATTTCTAAAAGAATGGGTTTTCCGCAAGTGGTACTGGTATGTGAGCAAAACGGATAAAAATGCAGAAGTTTTGTTTATGAACTTTGGTTATCAAAATGATAGTGAGAAAGTTAAATTGTCAGAGATTGATGAAAAAAACAGGTATTCAATTCAGCTGTATCATAAGCTTGCATCTTTTGTTAATCTAACAGATAAAAATATATGTGAGATAGGTTGTGGCAGAGGCGGAGGATTATCATTTATTCACGAAAACTTTAAGCCCGGAAGCTCAAAAGGATTGGACTTAAACCACCTGGCTGTTAAGTTTTGCAATGATTATTATAAACATCCCGGACTTAGTTTTGTACAGGGCGATGCTCAAAGTTTACCTTTTACTGATAAATCATTTGATGTTATTCTTAATGTTGAATCTTCACACAGGTATCCATCTTTTCAAAGGTTTTTATCAGAAACATATCGTGCTTTGGACTTTGGGGGCCATCTTTTATTAACTGATTTTAGATTTGATTATGATTATGATAGCATGCAGAAAGATATATTGAGTTCAGATTTTGAAATTGTGCATCATGAAATAATTACACCATATGTTGTTGAAGCATTAACTGCTGATGATGCCAGAAAAAGAGAGCTTGTAAACAGGCTTGTTCCGTTTTTCATAAGAAAAATTGCATTGAATTTTGCCGGAGCAATAGATTCAGATACATATAATAAGTTTAAGAATGGAGGTTATATTTACTTTATATATGTTTTAAAGAAAACTAAATAAGTTTTACCCTGCCCATGTTTCCCTGTCAAGGCTTCTGTAATGAATGGCTTCTGCAAGGTGCTCAGGTTTAATTTCTTTGCTATTATCAAGGTCGGCAATTGTACGTGAAACTTTTATTATTCTGTCGTATGCGCGAGCTGATAAATCTAATTTTTCCATTGCTGTTTTTAGCAGTAAGCCGCCTGCACTGTCTATCTGGCAACTTTCCCGGATAAGCTTTGAAGACATTTGAGCATTGCAATATACTCCATTATAATTTTCAAACCTTTTTTCCTGTATTTCCCTTGCTTTTATAACTCTTTCCCTAATTTGCTTGCTGGTTTCACCATTTTTTAAAGAGCTGAGGTCTTTAAAAGGGACAGGAGTTACTTCAATATGTATGTCAATTCTGTCGAGCAAAGGCCCGGAAATTCTGTTTAAGTATTTTTGCACAATACCTGCAGCGCAAACGCATTCTTTATCCGGGTGATTATAAAAGCCGCAGGGGCAGGGGTTCATAGAAGAAACAAGCATAAAGCTTGCAGGATAGTCAATAGAGAACTTGGCCCTGCTAACTGTAATATGCCTTTCCTCGAGGGGTTGCCTTAACACCTCAAGTACAGTACGTTTGAATTCCGGCAGCTCATCAAGAAATAATACGCCGTTATGAGCCAGTGAAATTTCCCCGGGCTGTGGGAAGGAGCCACCACCCACTAATGCCACATCGGATATTGTATGATGCGGCGATCTGAAAGGCCTTACAGGGATTAAAGAAGTGTTTTTTTCAAGCCGTCCGGCAACGCTGTGAATCTTTGTAGTTTCAAGTGCTTCACTCAGTGATGGAGGTGGTAAAATACCGGGAAGCCTTTTTGCAAGCATAGTTTTTCCTGAACCCGGTGGGCCTATCATAATTATATTGTGCCCGCCGGCAGCTGCTACCTCAAAGGCACGCTTTATATTTTCCTGCCCTTTAACTTCTGAAAAATCAAACTCATAATCATCAAGCCTGGAGTAAAACTCTTCACGTGTATTTACAATTACCCGGTCTAAGCCATTCCCAT
>PWND01000281.1 GCA_003557965.1 Bacteroidales bacterium
ACTTTTAACCCTGTACCCTGTACCCTGCACCCTGCACCCTGAACCCTGACACACTGTTGCCACTGAACCCTGTACCCTGTACCTTGCCCCCTGAACCTTGTACCTTGTACCTTGTACCCTGCACCCTGAATGAAAGGGGCCGGGAAGTGATGAGTTTGACGATGGATACATTTTTGAGTATTAACGAGCAACAGTAAATCGCTAACGAGCTTATTGAGTTTTAATGATCACTGACACACTGAGCTCTGACATACTGAACACTGTAATAACTAACTACTCTTGAGCAGCGACACTTTTACAGAAACCAATCCACAACCCCCTAAACCGAAGAAGAAGGAGAACCTGAAGCAGCGCGCTTACCTCAATTCGGTGACTTCTATGTTGGATTATGGGGCGCGTATTATTACAACCTTTTTTGTTACACCTTTTCTTGTAAGTGGATTGGGGAGTACACTTTTTGGTGTGTGGAAAGTACTGGGGCAGTTTACAAGCTATACCGGCTTGGCAGATATAAAAGCCACACAGGTTTTGAAATGGGCCGTTGCTAAGGACCGGGACAGTGTAGATGAAGATGAGTTGAGAGAATATGTTACCGCCACGTTTATTCTTGTAATGATGATATTGCCACTTGTACTAATTGCAGGGGCAATCATTACCTGGTATTCTCCATACATTACCAATGTGTCATCCGGATATTTCGGTATTGTAAGGATAACCACCGCCATTCTTGTCCTTGCGCTTGTAATACACAAAGTTTTTGACATGTTTGAATCCATTTTGCGCGGAATGAATCTTGGGTTTAAACGAATGGGATTTCGTGCCACGGTTTTTGTGATTGGAGGGGGCCTTCAAATAGCCGTGATGCTTTTGGGATATGGGTTAATTGCCCTTGCCATGATACAGGTATTGGTAAATCTTGTAATTGGAATAACAATTTATGTGATTGTGAAAAAGCATGTATCCTGGTTTGGATGGGGTAGAGTTAATTTTAAAAGGTCCCTTTCTTTTTTTAAAACCAGTGGGTGGTTTATGGGATGGTCTGCGGTTAAGATGGCAATACTTAACAGTGACAAAGTGTTATTGGGATTTTTAGCAGGCCCTGTTTTAGTTACGCAATATGTAATTACGGAATATTTGGTTAAAGCTGCGAGAGGGTCTGTTGGAAATGTAATTCATGGTGTGATACCGGGAGTTGGTAAGTTATTTGGAAGCGTTCAATATGATAAGTTGAATAAAGCAAGGAGTCATATAATGTTAATGACCTGGCTCATGGGGGTCTCAGTTGGTGCGGCTGTATTAGTATTTAATGACTCTTTTGTACAATTGTGGGTGGGAGAAGAACAATATGCAGGGCATTTGGCAAATACTATGATTATACTTGTAGCCCTTCAATACATGTTTATACAAAATGACAGTGCGATAATAAATACTACGCTTGATATCAATCAAAAGGTTTATTACGGATTTACTTCTGCCGCAATTTCAGTGTTATTGATGACTCTTTTGGTGCCGGATTATGAAATAGTTGGTTTGTGCATTGCTATGATTGTTGGGCGAATGCCAATGAGTATTGCCTATCCATTAATCATTTCAAAAAAGACAAACGCTAAGGTACGCGTCAGTTATTTAATAAGGCCTATATTAGTAACAATTGCTTTATGGGCGATTAGTTACCGGGTAGGTATCTGGCTGAATGAGCTCAACTGGTTCTGGCTCTTAATAGGTGCAATTGTAACTTCATTAATTATATTAATTATTGCAGGCTTAACAGGTTTGAACAAACACCAGAGATCTGAGTTGTTGGAATACAAAAACCGAATTAAATTTCTTAAAAGTGATCAATAATGAATATTAATAAATGACATGTCACTTAAATCTATAAATTGATTAATTAAATTTATATTAGTTCAGAATTAAAGAAAATTAGAGTTAGTGGGGCAAAAAATTCGGCTACCCGACTAATGGCTGCTTCACTAATCAGTGATGATACGTGTACTTTTTATAATTTTCCTACAAAGCTTGTAGATGCAAATCATAAAAAACGGTTTATTGAAAATATTGAAGGAAAGATAGAGTTTGATGACGAAAATGAGACTGCTACTATCAATTCATCTGATATAAAAGATAAACTTCTTGAAGACTATAATTATCCAATTAGGACAACCTATTTATTGGTTCCTGGATTAATTAAAAAAACAGGAGTTGCCAAAATTCCTTACCCAGGAGGGTGTAAAATTGGAAACCGTGGGTACGATCTCCATGTAATGGTATGGAAAAGCATGGGTGCCACTGTATCCGAAAAAGAAAATTACATTGAGGTAAAAGCTAAGAATTTAAAAGGGGCAGAGATTAACTTTCCAATAACTACAATTGGAGGAACTGAAACAGCCTTAATTTGCGGCTCTATTGCCAAAGGCACTACCACCATTAAAAATGCATATATCTCTCCTGAAGTTTTTGACCTTATAATATTCTTACGGGCTATTGGGGTTGATATAGAAGTAGTAGGAAATAGTTTTATACGAATAAAGGGATATAAATATCACAGAGGAACGTCTCATAAAGTATTACCAGATCGTATTGAAGCGATTACATGGATGATTTTTGCGGCACTGTCGGGCACACCTATGTTGATTGAAGATGTACCGTTTCGTGAAATGAAGATACCATTAATGCATCTTAATGAAGCGGGAATTGATTACTTCGCGAATCAAAACTCGGTAATGATCTCTGATGAGTCTATACCAAATGGAATACAGCCTTTTGAATTGGCTACTGGTACACACCCTGGTATAATTTCGGATATGCAACCTTTCTATGTAATGCTTGGCTTGAAGGCAAATGGTGTCAGCCGAATATTTGATTACCGGTATCCTGAAAGAGTTACTTATTTGGAAGAGCTTTCCAGATTTATCAACGGAAATTTAGAATGGGAAAAAGGTGCTATTAAAACAAACGGTGTAGCCGATTTTATGCCTTCTGAAGCCAACTCAACTGATTTAAGGGGTAGTATGGCGGTGTTAATGGCTGCATTGTTAGCTGGAAATGAAGGAAAGTCCAAAATCAACAATATTTATATGGCGTTGAGGGGGTACAACAAACTTGAAGAAAAATTGAAGAAACTTGGATATTCATTTCATATAGTTGACAATACAATCATTATTTAAAATTGATTAGAGTTGGAATTTTTAAAAGATCAAAATTTAAAAGAGCTAAATAGAATTTGTAAGGATAATGTTCTTACAAAGGTGTTATTGGCGAAATTTTCACGATGGAAAATTGGGGGGATAGCTGATTGCATTGTTCGCCCTGGCAATACAAAAGAGGTGGCAGCGCTAATTGCTTACTTGAACACTAATAATATTCCATATTTAGTGATTGGATCAACCAGTAATCTCTTATTTGCCGATGAAGGAGTCAGAGCTGTTATCCTTCAGGTAGGAAACAGAATGTCAGATTATATGGTAACCAAAGATTCTGTTTGGGTAGAGGCTGGTAAATGGGTTCCAGGTTTTGCAAGAAATGTAGCTCAAGCCGGCTTATCAGGAGTAGAACATACAGCAGGAATTCCAGGCACACTTGGTGGGTTGATCTGCATGAATGGTGGCAGTCAAAGAAAAGGAATTGGCAGCAATATAAAATCGGTTACCGCAGTTTCTCCAACTGGAAAAATCCAAACATTTAGAAATGGAGAGTGCCTGTTTAAATATCGAGCCTCTGCATTTCAAAATAATGGATATGTAATCACTGAAGCTGAGCTAGAGTTCAATCAAAGAAAAGATTATGCTGGAATCCGTGATGAGATGCTAAAAATATTAAGAGAAAGACGGGTTAAGTTTCCTCAAAATATGCCAAACTGTGGTTCTACATTTATTAGTAACCCAGATATTTACAATAAGTATGGTCCACCAGGTGCTGTAATTGAAGAATTGGGATATAAAGGATATAAAAAAGGAGATGCAGTTATATCTAAAGAACATGCCAACTTCATAAATAATGTGGGAAATGCAAAAGCATCAGATGTTTTATGGTTAATAAAAAATATTCAGAAAGATGTCTACCAAAAAACAGGATTTAAAATGGAAGCAGAAGTTAAATATGTCAACCCAATGGGCAAAGTGATACCTGCAACTAATGTTTCTAAAAATTAAGTGAATGGAAAGAAGTAAGCATATAGCATTTGTTATTGCCAGCTCAGGATATGGTGGTTATGAAATTAGATATTTTAAATTGGCATATTATCTTTTTCGTAAAGGATATAATGTAAGCGTATTAGTAAATTCAAATTTAATAAGAAGAAAAAGAAAGAAGGCGGTAGAAATTATTCTTTCGGATAAAGACTTCGCAAAAAGAGTTCATGAAATAGGTTATCCATATCTTCTTTATGGACAAAAGCCGTTGTATTTGATTGCCTCAATATTTCTAAATTATGATGCATTTCTATACTTATGTACACCTGTCCTAAATAAAATTAATGCGGATATAGTTTATACAAATAAGCAAATTGATGCTTTAGGGGTTTTAAGAGATAAATTGAATATTACTATTGCAAAAGATTTCACCAGTCCTGATGCAGTAAATTCATTTATTCAAAATGAAGATTACAAACAATTAGATTTGGCTGATGCATTGCTATTTGTAAGCAAATCTGTTGAGGAGCGATTCTACAATTCTTTGGAAATGATCAATTATGATGGTTCGCATCCAAAAACATTTACAGCTCCTATACCATTTTTTTTTCCAATTGAGCAAAGTGAACCTTTTCCTTTTTCAGAAAAAGATAATTTAATGATATTTGCACATCGATTATTGGAAAGAAAGAATCCTGTTCTCTTTGCAAATCTTGTAAAAAAAATGTGTAAAGATGATTTTTTTAAAGAATGGAAATTCGGTTTGTTTGGAAAAGGAGAAAAAGAAGACGAAGTAAATTTAATTCTTAAAGAAGAGATTAAACTTGGCAGGGTAATAACAGGATACAAGAGTAATTTAACAGATTATTTAAATAGATCTAAGATTTTCTTTTCTCTTATTGAGCCTGATAACTATCCTTCACAGAGCTTAGCAGAGGCTATGTATAATAAGAATGCTATAGTAGTATTGAATTCAGGGAATAGCTCCTTTTATGTTGAAAATAACGGCATTTTGGTTCAAAAAAATGTTGATAAGATAATTTCAAACCTTAAATATTTAATAGACAATAATCTATATTTAAGCTGTGAAAATTCAAAAAAAGTGATAAGTCAAAAATTAAGACTAGAAGATTATGTAGAGTACATTAATGACTTAATAAGGTGCCTAAAATGAAATTTAGTTTAGTTGAAACTCATTCTTTAAATGTAGCACTATATGCCTTTATAGCTTTAAATCCTTTTATTCGATGGATTGTGCCTAATGAAATATTTTATGTGTTTTTTATAGTGACTACTCTTACTTTAGTGGGCATTTCAACTAAAAAGAAATATTTCATTTTTTCAAATTATCGCCTATTTATAGGGGTGATAATGTTAGTATTTCTAATTTATATTACTTTTCCCTTTCATGAATATTCGCAATTAAGACTTGGTCATATTGCATGGTTTTCCCCACTTTTTATAATTTTATTCTACAATAATGAAATTTTATTTAAAGCATATGTAAAGTTAAAATATAT
The DNA here is from genome assembly GCA_003557965.1 of Bacteroidales bacterium. Classification (GTDB taxonomy): domain Bacteria; phylum Bacteroidota; class Bacteroidia; order Bacteroidales; family UBA7960; genus PWND01. The sequence continues at coordinate 5,651 of PWND01000281.1, forward strand.
ATTAATCATTATTTGTATTACATCTTTGGTTGTGTTTTCAGCAACCAATGCAGGAATTACTTTACCTTATATTACTATTTATCCTGAATTTAGAAGTAATCCTCAAGATTATTATAGACTATATGGTATAGTTGTTGAATTATATCGAGGTGGTTTTTTCATTTCAGGTGGAGATATTACAAGAAACTCAGGAGCATTTGCCGAACCAGGGCATTTCGCGATAATATTAATTTTAATGCTTTTCCTTGAAAAATTAGATTTTTCAAAATTAAGTAGCAAAATATATTTTATTACTGGCATAACCACATTATCACCTTTTTTTATAATATTTGTGCTTGCTGCATTAATATTTAGTTTAAAAATCACCAATAAAATCAGGAAAACATTAATTACTTTTACGATTGTAATTATATCAATGCTGCTTGTATCATTTAGTGATACTTTTATTGGGGAACAGGTAAGGTATTTGGCTTATGAAAGGCAAATACAAAGCTTCGAAAATCCTGCTGAAATGAGGGTTGGACAAGAATTTATAGGCATCTATTCCAACTTTATAAAATCAAATGACGTAATATTAGGATTAGGTTATTCAGCGGGAGAGAGTATTGAAGTTAATACTTCATCCAATTATAGAGCCTTTATTTTTAGGTTTGGTATTTTTGGTCTAATGTTATGGTTAGTGCTTATTATTTCTTTCTTGCTTAAATATAATATAAAATTATCAATATTATTATTATTAACTATGTTAGGAGTTATCTTTCACAGACAATGGTTGGTATTGTTACCTACTATATATTTATTATTAATTCTTTTGATTGGGGTGCATGATTTTGAGAACAATGATATAA
>PWND01000121.1 GCA_003557965.1 Bacteroidales bacterium
CATAGTCTGCCGTTACAGGAACAATATGGTCAAACCTTCCTGTAAAATGTCCCACAAACATTTCATAATTTCTTGGCAAATTTTCTATAGGAGCATTTACCACACCAGAGAATCTGCGAGCGTCATTTGTCCAGCCACCTGATGGATAAGGCTGGCTGTTTATAATTCTGTCAGTACGAAGGTGTGTTTCAGGTTCACCAATTTCAACAAAATAATAATAAAACATATCACCTTCAGAAAAGCCAGCAACATCAATAATGCGTGCCAGAATGTTATCTTCTCCCATTACATAAGGTATAGCGGGATCAGAAGTTATTTCAGTATCTCCTTCAACATAAGGTTCCACGTTAAACGTTTGAGATTGAGCAACCTTAGGAACAAGGAAAAATAGCAGCAACAATAAGAGCGACAGTTGCCCTAAAAGAGTTTTGCTAAATAAATTTTTGTTCATTTTTTTCATATTAAAACAATTTTTGGTTATTTAATTTTGTGATTTTCTTAAAAAGCAACTCCAATTCTTATCGAACTTCTGAGAGTTGGCCTGAATAAAGTTGAAGTAGTAGCAGGTGCCCTGACTTCGTCACCCCACTTAACTTCATGATGATTAAAGAATAAATACTCGAAACCAATTTCCGTTCCGATAAAAAATCCACCTCCTTCGAGATAATAATCACCACCAACTACTAAGTTTGCACCATAAGCGGTAAAACCCCTTTGGTCCAGGTTATCAATATCTAAAGCACCAATAATAGGAGCTCCAACCTTAGTGTCAAGGTGTGTATCTCTCATAGAGTAGATAAAGTCAATCCCAATAAAGGGAAGCGCCCCATCGACGCGAACAGGGTAAAACTCAATTCCCGGACGTATATCAAAGGAAGTAATGTTAACAACTGATTCCGGTTGATGCTCCTGGTCTGTACCAATAAACATATCAGTACCAAAACCTACTCTTACACCAATTAAATCTGTCAACAATCTTGCTTTAAAATATCCGGGCCTTAACCATGCCTCGCTTCTTTCACCATTTTCATAGGTAAAAGGTGACACGGATAACTCCACTGCAGCTATCTCTGAGCCTTGTCCTGTAGTTGTAATAGGCAAGCTTACAAACATAGATAGCATAGCAAAAATTAAAACAATTTTTTTCATAAAGAAAGATGTTAATTAATATTTGGGTTAATAATAGAGAATTTAAAAAATATCTTAAAAATTAAAGGTACAAAATTATGCTATATATTTAATTAATCAAATAATTATTCTATTTATTTATAAAAAAGTACGCCCAATTGATATAACAATCTTTAAATCAAGAAAAATTCATGTTAATTAATTATGCTTGTTTACTAATTATCAAACCTTTATAATTTATAATAAATGGTAGCAGGGAACAAAAATTACATTAATTTTTGAAATATTTATTAACAATAAGTTTTTTTTAATCTTTAATTATAAACACGCATTTTGTTTTCATAGACGTCATAAATTAATCTTCTAACAAGCAATTTATTGGTTTTATCGCATTATATCTATCTCATAATTAAAATACAAGAAAACCGTACTTCTTTGATGCGATTGACAAAAAAAAGTACAACGCTATAAGTCAACCTATTACACAGTACCCCTACACAGCACCCCTAAATTCCCTAACGGGGACTTTCGCTATTATAATTATGGTTTCGTTTTCTATTTGGGTGCAGGGGTCTAAAATGCTGATTATATGAATAAAAGATTATTGTCATCTCACATAAGAAATACAAATATTTTTTGAGATGGTAATTATTTTTTTTACTTTTATTCCTTGCAAAAATGATAAAACTAAATAAATGCAAAGACAGTAACATTATATTGAAGTATCCCAATAAATATGTTAAGAATTGCAATGCATATCCATAAAAGTAATATTTAAATAAAAAAAATAACACATGAAGAATCTAACACTCGTTTTATTACTAATTTTCCAAATTACAATTTTAAAAGCTACAGAAATTAACAACAATGATTTATTCGTGCTTGACAGTACAGAGATAAATGCTTTTATGGACGGTATAGTAAAAGCAACGATTGAGGAAAGAAATATTGCAGGAGCCACATTAATTATTGTGAGCAATGGAAAAACCGTAGTAAAAAAAGGCTATGGCTATGCTGATATTGACAATCAAATTAAGGTTAACCCCGATAGTACTTTATTCAGGATAGGTTCTATTTCAAAGCTTTTCACATGGATTGCTGTTATGCAACTTGTAGAGCAAGGAGTATATGATCTTGACACAGATATTAATGAATATCTTGAGTCGTTTAAGGTTCCGGATACATTTTCTGAGCCGGTTACTATACGGAGCCTTCTTTCACACACTCCGGGTTTTGAGGATAAGCTCTATAAGCTTTTTGTTAAGTCGGCAGATGAAATGCCGGATATAAGTGAGATCTTTAACAACCAAATGCCAAAAAGAGTGCGGCCTCCATTAGAGTATGCATCATATTCGAATCATGGCACCGGTTTGGTACAATACTTAGTTGAAAAAGCCAGCAAGTTAAGTTTTGAAAAATATTCTGAAAAGCACATTTTTCCCTCTTTAGGCTTGCAAAATACAACATTCAGGCAGCCCATACCACAAAAGTTGCAAAAGCAAATGTCAAAGGGTTATACTTTTGAAAATGGAGTTTTTAAAGAGAAATATTTTGAATTTGTTCCAATGACAGGTGTGGGTGGTGCATCCACAACTGCAGCTGATATGGGAAAATTTATTGAGGCTTTATTGAATTATTCGTGCCTTGATACTTTATGCCTGTTAGATACTGCTTATTATAAAAAAATGCTCAAACCAGTATTAACTCATGCTGAAGGGCTAAACTCATCCCTTTTGGGTTTTATGGATTTAAGCCGTAATAATATGAAAATATTCGGGCATGGTGGCGACACTTTCTGGTTTCATTCTGGATTAGCTGTAATTCCGGATTATAATACAGGTATTTTTTTAAGCTTTAATAGTTATAATGGTGGCGGGGCTTACGCACAAACTATCAACAAGTTTATTGACAGATACTTCCCCGATGACAGAAGCCTGATTGAAACTGTAAGCCTTAGCGAAGAATATCTGGAAAAATTCACGGGGCAATATAAAGCAACCAGGCATAGCCATACAGACCTTTTTAAATTGCTATCAATACTAAACCCCGTAGAAGTATCATTAGAAGATGACTACCTGAGAATAAACAATTTAGGTGATAAAGCATCTTTTTGGGAGCCAATAGACAGCCTCCGGTTTAGAAACAAAAAAAGCAATGAACTAATTGCTTTTGAACTTGATGCCAATAATGAAAGAGCTAAATATTTATTCGTTGGAAATTTTCCAATTGTTGCATTTGAGAGGTTGAAAGGTTTTAACAGCCCGCAATTACATTCAATTATTATAATTGTTAATTTGATTACGATAATATTTATTTTGCTGTTTTGGCCTTTTATTGCATTAATTAGGAGAAAATACCAGCGAATGCTTCCGGCACCTCAACTTATCCCCTTCCCTGCAAAGTTAGTTGCCTGGATATGTGCAGCATGTTTTATGGCTTTTTATTTGTTATTGAGTATTAGTTCTTCATCTATGGGAGAAGAATTGATAATGCGTATTCCATGGGGCGTAAGAATAGGCCTGTTTTTCCCGTTTTTAGCTATTCCATTTTTATTATTAATGATGCTTCAGGCAATAATTTTATGGAAAATGAAAGACATAAAGTGGAGAAGCAGGTTGTTTTATTACTTTTCAATAATAGTATTTTTAGCTTTTTATTGGCAAATATACTACTGGAATCTGCTTGGCTGGAATTATTAAATAATCACATTATATGTATTAAATAAATATAATTGCTATACCTACTTATTATCTCTTATATATTTTTGCATTAATTAATGAATTAAAGGCCTGTAAAAGTATTTATGAGATATACATATATAATTTCCACCATATTAATATTTTTGATTTTTAATTTATCTTTATCAAAAGAAGCTTTCTCTCAAAACTCCAGAAGAGAAGTAAAAGCAGTAAGAACCACTACACCTCCAAAAATAAACGGGCTTTTAGATGATGCTGTTTGGAATAAGGCAAACATTGCTACTGATTTTTTTCAATATGAGCCACATAACGACAGGCCTGCATCACAAAAAACAGAAGTACGGATTTTATATGATGATGATGCAATATACATAGGCGCAAAAATGCATGATCCAAGCCCTGATTCGATTTTAACCGAGCTGGGATTACGAAATTCAGGAGCAAATCTAAATGCCGACAGGTTTTGGATAGACATAAACCCTTTTAATGATGGAATTAACGGGTTCAGATTCCAGGTGTCAGTTTCAGGCATTCAAACAGACATTAATATGTCCGGCTCAACCGGCAATCATGGAGACTCAAACTGGGATGCAGTTTGGGAAAGTGAAGTAAGCATAACTGAAAACGGCTGGATTGCAGAAATAAAAATACCATACTCTGCACTCAGATTTCCAAAACAAAACATTCACAGATGGGGTATAAATTTTTGGAGGGAAGTGCGCAGAACACGGGAAGTATCAAGCTGGAATTTTGTAAACCGAAGAATAGGTAATCCCGTTGCCTCAATGGGTGTATTAAATGGCATTTCAGGCATTGAGCCACCCTTAAGGCTGGCACTCTTTCCATATATTTCAAATTATTTGGAAAACCACTACATGAATGGAGGCAGGTGGGTCAACTCTTTTAATGGTGGTATGGACTTAAAATGGGGTATTAGCGAAAGTTTTACAATGGACATGACTTTAATACCAGACTTTGGGCAGGTGCAATCAGACGCATTAGTTCTGGACCTTTCTCCGTTTGAAGTAAAATATGATGAAAACAGGCAGTTTTTTACAGAAGGAACCGAGTTATATAATAAAGCTGACCTGTTTTATTCACGCAGAATTGGTGCAATGCCAAAAGGATATTATGAAGCTTATAATGAAATTGAAGGAAACGAAATCATTGCTGAAAATCCGATTGAAACCAGGTTGATAAACGCTACAAAATTATCAGGGCGCACATCTGATGGGCTGGGAATTGGCTTATTTAATGCTATGACAGCAGCTTCTTATGCTACTATCCTTGATACAATTACAGGTGCAGAAAGAGAAGTAAATACACAGCCATTTACAAATTACAATCTTGTTGTTTTTGACCAAAGCCTTAAAAACAACTCATATTTTAGCCTTATAAACACAAATGTAAGTGGCGCACAAGATGGATACATTGCCAATGTAACCGGAACAGACTTTCGTTTTCTTGACGAAAGTAATATGTACAGAATCAGCGGCAGTGGTGCCATTAGCCAGCAGTATTACTATAAAAGTGATGATATTTTTGGTTATAAATACAACCTTAGCGCAGGTAAATTTGGAGGCACATGGCAATACAATTATCGCAGATCTGTAATAAGTGACCGGTATGAACAAAACGACCTTGGGTTCCTGCGGCATAATAATAATATTGGCAACACATTCTCTTTCAGCCATAATATTTTCGATCCATTCTGGAGGCTTTGGACGGTTGCAAATGTTTTAAACTTTAACACTTCATACTTGTATGAACCATATACTTTTGCTGGTATGAATTTTGGCTATCAGCTAAGATTGCTTTTTGATACGCGATTATTTATTAATTTTTCTGCAAACTATGCCCCAGGTACACAAAAAGACTTTTTTGAACCAAGAGTGCCAGGTAGATTTTATGAAATTGGTGAAGCCCTAAACCTTTATCTTTATTATTCTACAGATTACAGGCGCAGGCTATATGTTGACGGCAGCTTTAATTATTACACGATTTTCTCAGAATTTGATCAAGAAGAACTCACAATTAATGTAAAACCTACATTTAGAGTTAGCGACAAAACAAATATATCATACAATTTCAACTTTTTTGATAAAAAAAATGAGATAGGATACGTTCAGCATATTAACCCTGATACAATATATTTTGGAAAAAGAAATTCTCCTACATTTACAAATGGAATTATTACTAACTATATTTATTCTAAAGACCTGTCATTAAGCTTCAACTTAAGACACTATTGGTCAAGAGTTACATACACTGATAATTATTTCTTTTTAAATGATGATGGTAGCCTTAGCGCAATTAGTGAAAACTTACAAATACCTGACATAAATTATAATGCATTCACTATTGACCTAATGCTTATTTGGCACTTTGCACCGGGCAGCCAACTTAGTTTTATGTGGAAAAATGCCATTTATACTAATAATGAAAAAATTCCTGACACATATTATGAAAACATTAGCAGGATGCTTAACGAGCCGCAAATAAACAGCTTTTCTATCAAAATGTTATACTATTTAGATTATCATTACCTTAGATCAGTTTCAAACAGAATATAACAATCAAACAAATAATAAAATATTTTGTTAA
>PWND01000242.1 GCA_003557965.1 Bacteroidales bacterium
AAGAAGAAGAAATAGATGATGTAATATCAGAACCATTTGACATGGCCGACATTTATAAAACTTATGTTGTCAGCCTGGATGTTGTTGACCCGCTTGATTTTGGACAGGAAGCAGCCGGATATGATCCATTAACCCCCGAAGAAATTACAATCACTCGTGAAGGTACCGGTGATATTACCAATATTGATGCTAATCTTAGTGGTGCTAATGAAAATGATTTTAGCCTTGATGTGTCATTGCTTGATGGCGCAGAACTTGATGATGAAAACCCAACTGTAATATTTACTGTTGTTCCTGATCATGGGCTGACGCCGGGTACTTATGAAGCAACAGTATCTGTTACGGCAGATAATGATATCCTTGAAGAGTTTGATGTTAATTTTGAAGTAATTGATTCTTATATTATTTCGCATGATGCAGCAGATCCTTTAGATTTTGGTGACGGTGTTTTTGATGATTATGATGGAGTTGCACTGCAAGAAACAATTACAATAACAAGGGAAGGTACCGGTGATATTACAAGTATTGTTGTTGCACTAAATGGTGAGAATTCAACTGATTTTACTATAACCCAACCCTCACCTGATGAAATAATAGCTCCCGATAATACTACAGAATTTACTGTTAGGCCTAATGATGATCTGGCGGTTGGTAGTTATGAAGCATACGTAACCATTAATGCTGATAATATTGCGGAAGAAAGATTTGATATAATATTTACCGTTGTTGCTCCTTATGAAATAACCCTGGATGTAACTGACCCACTCATTTTTTCAACCGTAAGCTTTGGATATAGCCCAGTAAGTGAAGAAATTGTTACAATAACCAATACAGGTGGACTTACAATTTCAAACCTGTTAGTTGAGCTAAGTGGCACGGATGCCGATGATTTTGAGATCTCCACTGCTTTGTCAACAACGGAAATTGATCCCGGAAATGATGTCGATTTTGGCATTAAGCCAAAAGACGGAAGAAGTACAGGTGAGTATAACGCCACAGTTACTGTCAGAAATGTAGCAGAAGATGTATCTGAAGACTTTGATGTGTACTTTGAAGTTGTTGATGAAGCAATTTGGTTAGGTACAAACACCAACTGGCATGATACAGACAACTGGAATACTGAAGAAATTCCAAACCAGGAACAACTTATTGTTATTCCTTCTACCGCTAATGACCCTGTACTATCTGAATCAAACATTACAGCTTATATTTTAAACATTGAAGATGGTGCAAGATTAACAATAAATAACAACCGAAGGCTTACCGTAAAAGCCGGCGGGACAATGACAGTAGATGACAATGCGGAATTAAACATTACCAGCTCAGGCATATTAAGAATTAATGGAACCCTGGTTGCTGAGCCAGGTGCAAGAATTTCTTCTACAGGTTCATTAATAAATAATGCAGGGACTGATGGTATATTGCTAAAATCTGATGCAAGCGCCACCGCATCACTTATTCACAACAGCTCAGGGGTTGAAGCTACTGCTGAAAGGTATGTTGCCGGAAATCAAACATTTCACTTGATCTCATCGCCAGTTTCAGGCCAAAGCATTGAAAATTTCCTTAGCAATAATCATGGTGTAATTGCTTATAACCCAGGACAAAATATATATGCAATGAGGCATTATATTGAATCAAGCAGCAGCTGGGCGTCATTTTATTCTCCATCACAAGGGGGAAATATTACACCGGGTACAACCTATGCTGTTGGATTAGCTTCAACAGGTACAATTTCTTTTGAAGGTACCCTTATTCATAACCAACAGTCGAAGAGTATAAATAGTACTTATGAGGGCTGGAATGGAATAGGTAACCCTTATACAGCAGCATTAAACATTAATGATGGTGAAAACAGCTTGCTGCAAAAGTATGGTGCAGAACTCGATGAGAGTTACAGAGGTATTTATGTATGGAATCCTGTCAGTTCAAGGTATGAAATAATTAATGGTGTGCCCGGATTAGCACAAGACTATCTTGCTTCCGGACAAGGTTTTATCGTTAAAGCTAAAGACGGTGGTGGAAGCATTAATATTGAAACTGCTATGCGTGCCCATGAAAGCCCCGGTTTTCATAAAAAGTCCAAAGACAATAGCTGGCATAATATAGTGCTGAATGCTGAAAAAGAATCCGGCAAAGAACTTATTACTGCTATTGCTTTTAATAAGAATATGACAACTAAAATTGACCCGGGATTTGATGCAGGTATGTTGTATGATGATAATAGTTTCTTGTTCTTTAGTATCCCGGTTGAGGATAGTAATATGAAATTAGCTATTCAGGCCTTGCCTGATGTCTGGCAAAACAACATGGTAATTCCATTAGGTTTATATGTGGATGATGATACAGAAGTATCTTTCTCAATTTCTTCTGTGCAGTTGCCTGAATTTATTACCCCGATACTGGAAGATAAAGAAAAAGATATTATGGTTAATTTGTATGAAGAAGATTATAATGTGAGTGTTTCGTCTGAAGAAATATTTACAGAAAGATTTTATCTGCATATTAAGAACCATAAACACAACCTGAACCTGGTTGCTAAACCTGAAATTGCCGGAAATACATACGGAAGCGGACAATACATTGAAGGTAATGAAGTATTTATCAGTGCTGAAGCCAATGAAAACTATGTATTTGTTAACTGGACTGATGAAGATGGAAATGTTGTTAGTGACGAGGCTGATTATAATTTTGCAATGTATGAACAAAATACAACTCTTAATGCAAACTTCTGGTTATTAGGCGACCTCAATAATGATGGAATTGTTAATGTATTTGATTTAGTCCTTTGGATAAATTTCTTTATTGGAGAAGATACTCCGGACTTTCCTGTCCAGGTTGCTGATATTAACGGAGATGGTGAAATACTCATCAATGACCTTGTAATGCTTATTGATATAATTCTTGGCAGGGAAATCTCGAAAACAACAAGTGATGAGTCAGGTGAAGAAGCCTTCATTATTATGAATGATGGTGTTGTTAGCATTGAAAGTAACGGGAAATTGTCGGCGCTATATTTTGAGTTGTTTACGGACAATCCTAATACAGAATTAACGTTGTTAAAGGAGAATTATCAATTGGTTTATAAAACACAAGGAAACTTAACCAAAGGGGTTGTTTATAGTTATGATAACATAACACTGCCCGAAAATTCAGAGCTGTTTAAGGTGAAAGAAAATAGCTTTAATGGATGGGGTAAGCTCGCAGGTTCAAACTATTTATATCAGAATGTGGATATTACAGGCAAAGACGTAACATCAATAACTGATATACTTGCTGATGGTTTTGTTTTTGAAATATATCCAAATCCATCTGATGGCCTCTTCTTTGTTGATATTATTACTGAAAGAGCAGTTAATACTGAGTTTCTGATATTTGACATGGCTGGAAACCAGGTTAAAAGTGTTGATAATAAAAAGCTATTAGAAGGAAAGCACACTATACGATTTAGCAACATTAGCGTTATGCCGGGAACTTATATTTTAAATATAAAAGTTTTTGATGCAACAACTAACAGGCAGCTAACTGACAGAAGCCAGAAAATAATAATTAAATAAAACTTTTTAATGATATATATGCAGATTGTTTAAATATAAAAAAAATAATATATTTGCACACTATGAAAAATCAAGATAATACAAAAGCAGGCAAAAAGCCAGAAAAAAAAGAGGTTATTTCACGCAGAGAAGCTCTTCGCAAACTTGGTTATGCAGCTTTTGCTTCTTCAACTATGTTGTTTTTGTTAAATAACCCGACAAAAGTTCATGCTTCAAGCCCGGGTGACCCCGGAGATGATTGGGACTGGGGCGATAAAAATGACGGATGGGATGATGACTGGGATTAAACCTTTTTAAAACTAACAACTAACTTCTTTTGTGGCTTACTTCGCAAAAAAAATAGAAAACTCATACGTTGTATGGTTTCAGGCAAGTAACCAGTGGGTTATTTTTGATGAAGTTAAATGGCTTGTTTTTAAGCTTTTTGAGGATAATATCAGTGCCCGGAATACTTCAGCAAAAATTCAGGAAGACTTTAGCATTCCTGCAAAGGAAGCTGAAGTTTTAGTTAATAATGTATATAAATCAGCAAGGAAGTTACTTAATCCGGACTTTGCATTACCGGAATTTGAAGTTAGTAATGAAAAAGTCACTTCACATGTTTTAAAAAATAAAAAAACGTTTCATTATACCTATAATAAAAAAAGTTTTGCAATAACCTATGCGAATCCAAAGCTCGCCGGATATATCCATCTTCCTCTAAAACACCTGGAAACGAAGTTTCGTGATGATATAACAATTTTAAATATTGACGTTTTCCCTCTTAAAAACCGTTTCTATTTAAGAATTAACAATAGCAATTCTAAAAAAACTCTTTCTGCTGAAAATTCCGGACAAATAAAGAGGCTGTTATATATTGAGCTGGTAAATTATTTTTATAATATGGAGGAAAACGACTGGCTTGCATTTATCCATGCCAGTGCAGTAGAAAAAAACAATGATGCATTGTTGTTAACATCACCGGGAGGATATGGGAAGAGCACTATGACAGCGTTATTATTGCTTAATGGATATAATTTTTTAGCTGATGATTTTGTGCCTGTATCATCATTGAATTTAAAGGCTTATCCTTTTCCGGCTGCCTTAAGCCTTAAAAACGATTCTGTAAAAATAATGGAGTCTAAAGGCCTGCCTGCAAATAAAACAAAGGGAAGCATAATTGCTTATGCAAACCACAGGAAATTAAATAACAGCAACAGCATGTCAGCTGTAAAAAATGTAGTGTTTATTAAATACGACCCTGCAACAGAAGTGATGCTGAAGCCGGTATCAAAAATTGAAGCACTTACGGCTTTTCATCCTGAAGCATGGGTGGGAAATGACATGAAAAGGGCAAAATTATTTGTTGAATGGTTTGAAAATGTTGATTTTTACAAACTGAATTACGGTGATAATGATAAAGCTGTTAAGGCAATTGACAGCCTTTTTTAATCTAAAGCTGCCGGATACCGACAATTAATGTGATGAATAAAACAGAACTATACTACATAGTGGCGAAGATTTTATCATTAAAGTTTAATAATGATAATAAAGATAAAGTAGCAAGCATTCTTCCCGGAAAGAAAGAAGATTTGCAGATGTTGGTAAAAACAGCCAGTGACCATTATGTGCTTCAAACGTTATTCATAATTTTAAAAGAAAACAACCTCCTAAACCATTTGCCTGACGAACTTACCCATTACCTTGAACATGTACATGAATTAAACTACGAACGAAACACAAAAATAACTGAGCAAGCTTTGCAGGTAAACTCATTATTGATTAATAGCGGAATAGATTGTGTTTTTATGAAAGGAACCGGAAATCTTTTTGACGGGTTATACAAGGATTATGGTGAAAGATTGATTTACGACATTGATATTCTTGTTGAAAATGATAAAATGATAACCGCTGCAAACTTATTAAAGGATTCCGGATATAAAACGCAAAAAGAATTCATTCCAAAATCTCTTATGTCAACTATGCATTATCCTATCCTCGTAAATGAAAACTGTGTTGCAGGGCTGGAAATACATCGTATGCCTGTTAGTTACAGGTATGAAAAAAACTTTAGCACAGAAAAAGTATTTTCGTCAAGAAAAAAAGCTGATAATGAAAAAGATATTTATGTAATGAGTGATAAAGATAAAGTAATTCACAACTTTATTCATTCACAGTTAATGCATAATGGCAATTACCATGGAAATGTGTCATTGAGGGATTTATTTGACTTAATGTTATTTAACCAAAATAATAATGTTATCAGGGTTTTTGATGAATATAACCACTACAAAGGCAAAGCATTTGCCTACAGTAAGCTTGCATTTAAAGTATTTCAGCTCTCAGTTCCGGGTGAATTGAAGAAAAGGCCGGTATTATCGTTGCTTGGCTTCAAGCACAGAATTACTCTATCTTTAAGCGGAAAGAAACTGGCACTATACCTTCTTTTAGCAAAATCTGTCAAAAAGTACATTATTCTCCCATTAAGTATTATCTGGAGCAAGCACTCCAGGAATTACGTTTTCACCCGTATTAGCAGAAGAAAATGGTATAAGGAGCACATTAAAAGTTATAAAAGAAAATACAGCAAGAAAAAATCCGGAGCTTCTTAGTTTCCCTTTATCATTGTTAGCAGCATTTTAAACTTTTCAACCGCTTTTACAGCATGTGGAATATTAGCTGGCATGATAATAGTTTCACCTTCCTGAAGGACATAAGGCTTTTTGTCAATTGTTACTTCCACTTTACCTTCTATTACTTGTACCATTGCATCAAAAGGAGCAGAGTGCTCACTCAGTTTTTGGCCTTTATCAAATGCAAACAAACTAATATTACCTGTTGATTTTTCAAGCACTTTTTTACTTACAATGCCGTTTGAAGCAT
>PWND01000127.1 GCA_003557965.1 Bacteroidales bacterium
GTTTTCGTTTGCTGTTAGTGCTTCTGGATCAGTAGGGTCATCAGAGGAATAGTCAAAGTGATCATCATCGCCAGTACCATCATAATCCACATGAAATCCTATGTTGTCAATCTCCATTGTATTAGTACTACCAACTTCATCAGTCCCCATTAATGTTGCATCTTCTGCATACATAAACACATTCCAGTTTACTGATGAAGCAACGTTAAATCTGGTCATATATCCTGGGTTAGTACCGCCTGCATTGATTCCATTAGTATAGTCATCAAGAGTGTTGAAATTAAATTCAATGCTACCACCCGATACAACATTAAGACGAAGGATAGAGTTCAGGTTAACAGCAACAGGAATAACAGCCCTGTCGTCAATGGCCTGAGCATTAACATTTCCTGCATAAAGGAAAAGGCCTAATAAAATGAGTGTAAGCTTTTTCATAATTTTTGTTTTTAGTTTTAAAAAAGAATTAATTAATGATGTTATATTTGGTAATAAAAAATAAACTATCAAAATACCTCGTCAAAGGTACATAAAAAAACATTTAAATATGATATTGTGTTTGTTTTTATCAAAAAATGTACAGTTATTAACAATTGTGATTTTGAGAAATTCTATCCTAATTTGAACCCAATAACCAAAACATCGTCAATTTGGCTTTCATCTTTTTTCCAGTCTTCAAAAACATCTCCCATCAGGCTTTGTTGTTCCTCCATGGGTTTGTCGTAGACAGACAACAGCATATCAACAAAGTTTTTCATCAAAAACTTTCGCCCTTTTTCTCCGCCAAACTGATCGGTATATCCATCTGTGAGTATATAAAACCATGTTGGCTTTTCTACCTTAATTTTATGTGATTTATAAACCCTTTCTTTTACTTTTTGGCTTCCCCCTATAGGCATTCGGTCTCCTTTTATGATATTTGCTTCTCCATCACTGATGTATATTATAGGGTTGTTTGCACCGGCAAACTCAACGGTCTTTGTGTTTTTATCAATAACACATAGTGAAATATCCATTCCATCCTGGTTGTTGCCTTCTTCCTGGTTTAGTGTTTTCCTTACGCCATTGTTTAAGTTTTCAAGTATATTATTAGCTTTTGTTACACCCGATGTTGTAATACTATCTAATAAATTGTAGCCAATCATTGACATGAATGCCCCTGGCACACCATGCCCTGTACAATCAACGGCTGAAACCACAAATTTGTCTCCCTTAATTGGTAAAAAACTTCCGTTTCCTGATATGGTATGTGATGGCGATTGCGTGTGGTGATGTTCCTGCAGTTCTTTAGCAGGTACATTGTTAGTAGCAATTTCTTTAAACCAGTAAAAGTCTCCACTTACCATATCAACAGGTTTAAAGAAAATAAATGATTCAGGAAGGTACTTTTTCAAACTTTCTTCAGGATAAAACAATGCTTTTTGGATTTCTTTTGCATAGCTGATACTTTGTGTAATCCTGTAGTTTTGTTCTTCAATTTTTACCAAAGCACCTTCAAGCTTTTCGTTAGTGTGCTGAATTTCTGCATTTTTGAATTCAAGGCGCAAGTTGATTTTTTGTTTTGTTTTATAGCCATTATAAACAATTATAATTAAAACAATGAATAAAGAAATAAATCCTGCACCTGCATATATTATCAATTGCTGTAAATTTTTAACAGCCTCCTGTCTTTCAAATTCAGCTTTTTGTCTTTCAAGCTCTGTTTCTCTTAGCCTGCCTTCCTGCTCAAGCAAAACAATATTTTGTTTATGTAAGCTGTCTCTTTGCCTCGCTTGAATGAGAGAATCCTCCTGCGCTCTTACTACCTGGCTAATGGAGTCTTGTTTTTCCTGAAAAATAAGTTGATTAACCTTTATCTCCAGTTCACGTGCCCTGGCTTCAGCTTGTGAACGCAATATTTCCAGTTGACTTTCCTGTTCTCTTTCCTGAAACTCACCACGCATTGTACGCCTTGCCAAATATTCTCTAATATCATTGTACTTTTTTCTGTATTCATCACCCTTTTTTAAATTTCCTATGCTGGTATAGTTACTGGCAAGTTGTTTATAGATATTGGGTAATACCGTTTCATGATTTATGTTTAATGCAATTTCCTGGGCTTCTTCCAACAAATCAATCGCTTCAGAAGTAAAGTTTCTTAAACTTTTTACATAAGCTAAGTCAACTAATGCTGTGGTTATTCCTATTCGCTCACCGCTTAACCGCTGAATTTCCAGGGCTCTTGTAAAAGCTCTGTCAGAACCTTCAACATCTTCAATGTCAAGGCATATTAGGCCAATATTGCTGTATATTTTGTAAAGATTAGAGTAGTCTTTCATTTTTTCATAATACACTGCTGTTCTGGCAAATGATTCAATAGCTCTATCAGGACGCCCCCTTTCCCAGTATATATATGTTATTTGGTTTTTATATGACAATGCTGATATAGTATCTCCGTTTAACAAATATTGCCGCGCCACCTCTTCATATCTTTGAATCCTTTCCTCTTCCGCCTGGCTTAACTGTCGTATTTGTTGTGCATACATATTAGGCAGCGCCATCAATAGAAGAAAGAAGATGATGGGAAAAAATATTGTCTTCGAAAATGTTTTTGTTTTTAAATTCATTTATTTACAAATGCATTGTAATTTTAAAAAAGAACTTATACAATCAATTATTATATGTATATTTTTTACAGTATAATACAAATTTACGATAAAAAACAAAAATAATTGCATATATTTGTTAAGTATTTTTGTACATTTTAAATTTATTATCTTTATTTTATTAAAACTGAATATAATTCTTTAATTTTATACAGTTAAAAACTTTAAATCCTTCATATCATTAATAAGAAAATTTTACTAACAATGAAAAGAAATGTTTTTATTTTTGTTTTTGCACTGTTAATTTCTGCAAGCCTTATGGCTCAGGATTTTGAAGTAGCTCCTGCAAGGTTAGCCTTCAGTGTTGAGCCGGGTGAATCACAAACCAGGGTTGTAACAATAAGAAATCATGGCAACAAAGTTGAAACTGTTAACTTACAGTTAAATGACTTTATTACGCACCGCGATGGAAGAAGAGAAACTTTAAGTGGCGGCTCTACCAGGCACTCAATTTCTAACTGGGTAAACCTGAACCCCACATTTGTTGAACTGCAACCGAATGAATCAAAAAACATACAGGTAAACCTTATTTCTTCAACAGATGATCATGCTGCTAAATGGGGCATATTAAGCTTTGTTTCGGCTGTTTAAAGAACAGCTTTTTCTGCTGATGCTGAAATGCAAACAGGGATGAGTATATCAGGAAGAATAGATATTTTTCTTTTTTATAACCCATTAACAGACACTAAAGGCAGAGTTGATATTGGAAATCTTCAGGAGGTAGAGAGCAAAGCCCCGGATTATAGAACATTTACGGTTAATCTTGATAACATTGGAGACTTAATTGTAAACTGTGATGTTTATCTTCTGGCTTCTAATATGGCAACTGGTGAAGAGCACAGGTTCAGGACAGTGGAAGTAATCACATATCCTCAATCTATGAGGACTGTTGAACTCAGGTTACCTATGGAGCTTCCATCCGGCAAATATGCTTTAGCAGCTATACTTGATTATCCCGGAAGCGAATCGCTTAAAGGTACGCAAATCACTATTGATGTTAAATAATACGCTTTTTAAGCTTAAGATTTTTTTGTTATTTTTCCTTCTTTGTAAAGTAACATCCTCTCAAATCAAACACGAAGAGGCAGAATATCAGTTGTTTGAGGTATATTATGCTGACAGTAATTCTTTGAAAGAAAGATTTGAAGGTTATATTGCCAACGGTGATACAGTAAAAGAAGGCTTGTACAAGTACTATTTACCTGATGGTTCGCTAAGGCAAAAAGGTGTTTTTATGCATAATAATCCCTCAGGTTTATGGCGAATATATTATAACACCGGCGCAGTAAGCCAGGAGATTGAATTTGTTGATGGGATAAGGCATGGTATTTATAGAGCATACTCTGCGCAAGGGAAAAAAATCCAGAAAGGTACTTATTTTCAAGGGCTGTTACACGGAACGTTTTATTCATATTTTGATAATGGCAATTTTGAAAGCATAATAAATTTTAAGCATGGAGAAATTCATGGCCGCCAGGTTGAATACCATAAAAATGGGAACCCTTACAAAGTCTATAAAACAAAAAATGGTGTTGAAAATGGGTACTGGAAGCAATATTATAACGAAGGAGCAATAAACTACAAGGGCCAAAAGAAAAATGGCTTGTTTACAGACACCTTGTTTGTTTACTACAAAAATGGCAACTTGCAAAGAATTACTATTTATGAGAATGGAGAACTAAACGGTGATTATAAAGCTTTTCACCCTAATGGGCACATTATGATAAAATCTTATTATGATAATGATGCATTAAATGGAGAATATTATGAATATTACAGCTCAGGCCGTTTAAGCATGAAGGGAGAATATGTTGATGGCAACAAAGAAGGTAAATGGATGTCTTTTTATCCAAATTCTAAATTATATACAAAAGGAAGTTTTAAAAATAATGAATTTCACGGTAATTGGCTTGTGTATTATCAAAATGGACGGATAAAACAAGAAGGTAATTATTATAACAGCAAGCCTGAAGGAATCTGGGTGTATTTTAACGATAATGGAAAAATAACGAAAAGTGGATTATACATTTCGGGTTTAAAAACCGGGCCATGGATATATTATCGTACTGAAAAAGTAAAGCCGGAAAGAATAATTAATTATAAAAATGGTGCTTCACAAGGCCCCATGTGGATATATACCGATGAAGGTGTTGAAAAATATTATATTTACAATAAAGAAATAATTCCGGGTTATGGTTTTACGGATAAGAATGGTAATTAAATTCAGAGCCTGTTACTTGCTCAAAATCTTCACCTGATTCAAGCATGTCTTCATCATCTTGTTGATAATACCAATCAATAATCAAACGCCCATTTCTTTCTTCAACTTTTTTGAAAATATCAATTAATTCCATAACCATTTTGGAAGATGTTGTATTAATATAATCAAACATAAAAGTTACATGGGTATATGGCTTGGGATTTTCAACATAAACTGCCAGCCAGTTTTTAAATGGGGCATAAAACAGTTTTGGGTTTTCGGGTAACGAACGCCCTGCAAACTTCATCGTCCCATCATTCTTATTAAGTAAGATTTGAGGAGTTTCTAATGTTCCTTTAATATTTACAACATCTTTCTCTTGAAGATTGGCAAGCTCCATAAATAGTTCCGGATGCGTAAGTGGGTTCATGGTTTAATTGTTTTAAAAATTTCTATTTCTATATCTTTTTGTTTGCAAATGCAAATATTTTTTTCAAATAACTTTAATACAATTTTCTATGAGCAAAAGTAATGCTTTTTATTGAATTTGTAAAATAAAAATAATTATTTTATCAACTAAAAGAGTTAAATGGTCGTTTAGGGGAACTTATTTAACACACATATATATGATTATCTCTTGTTCTTAGGGGGTTTATTTAAAAAAAAAGTTGGGTTAAAAAAACATAACCCAACTTTTAAAAAATAAAATTGTTAATAAGTTTTACATTCCGTACATATCAACAATTTCTTTTTTCGATTTTCCTAAAATATCATACTTTTTCCCAACTTTAATAAATGCATCCAAAGCTTTTTCCAGGTGGTGCATCTCATGTCCGGCTGATATTTGTGTTCTTATTCTTGCCTGGCCTTGTGGCACTACAGGAAAGAAGAAGCCCATTGCATAGATTCCTTCATCATAGAGGTCTTTTGAAAAATCCTGTGAAAGTTTTGCGTTAAAAAGCATAACCGGAACAATTGGGGTGTCGCCTTCTTTTAGTACAAAGCCTGCTTCCTCCAATCCCTTTCTCCAAAACTCGGTGTTTTTCTCAAGCTTGTCTCTACGTTCGGTTGATTCAGACAAAATATCCAATACTCTAAGTACTCCGGAAACTACAACCGGCGCTATTGTGTTAGAAAACAAATAAGGCCTTGCTTTTTGCCTGCAAAGCTCTACAAGTTCTTTTCTTCCGGAAACGCAACCGCCTGAGGCACCGCCAAGGGCTTTACCAAAGGTAGTAGTAATAATATCAATTTTGCCAATTACATTGCAATGCTCGTGAGTACCCCGGCCTGTTTTGCCAATAAATCCGCTTGAATGGGAATCATCAACAAACAGCATGGCGTCATATTTTTCACATAACTCAACCATTTCACCCAGTTTAGCCGTATCGCCATCCATAGAAAAAACACCATCGGTGATTACCATTTTAAAGCGTTTGTCAGCGTGCAGCTGCAGCTTTTTTTCAAGGTGTGTCATGTCAGAGTGCTTGAAAGTATCATGTATAGCACTGCATAATCTCATTCCATCAATTATTGATGCATGAACAAGCCTGTCGCTAATCATTACATCTTCACTTCCCAGAATAGCTTCAAAAACGCCTGCATTTGCATCCATGCATGATGGGAAGAGAATAGTGTCTTCAGTGCCTAAAAATTCGGTAACTTTTTTTTCAAGCTCTTTATGAATGTCCTGTGTGCCGCAAATAAACCTTACTGAAGACATTCCGTAACCTCTGTCTTCCAGGCCATCATGCGCAGCCTTCACTACATCAGGATGGCTTGATAAGCCAAGGTAGTTGTTAGCACACATATTAATTACCTTTTTTAGTGAAGAGCCTACCGGAAATTCCACCTCTATATCAGCTGCCTGGCTGGAGTGGATAAATCTTTCCTGCTTGAACAGGCCATCATTTTCTAATTTCTCAATAGTATTTTGAAATACTTGTCGTACTTTATCGCTATAAGCCATAATTATTTTTTTTTATTTCAAAAATTGGTTTACAAGATCAACAATTTTATCTACTGAATCGAAAGCTTCAGGAGTAGCATCTTCATCAGGTATTGATATGCTGTATTTATTCTCAAGGAATCTTTTCAAAGAAACCATAGAGAAAGAGTCAACAATACCACCTGAAATAAGTGGTGTGTCATAAGTGATCTCCTCATCGGGATCTTCCAGATATTCTTCAATTACGTATTCCAATACGATATCTTTCATTTCTTCCATAATTCAAATTATTAAGGGTTAATAACTAATTTTAATTTAATATTTATAAAAACTATTCGTCATCTTCCAGTGTAGATACATCGCCAATTTCTTCTCCCCATTCTTTAGCGTGAAGAATACGGCGCATAATTTTCCCGCTTCTGGTTTTTGGAAGCTTATCCACAAATTCAATTTCCTGCGGCATTGCAAGCGGAGAGAGCTTTTTGCGGATAAAGTTCATTACTTGCAGTTCTGTGTCTTTGTTAGGCTCAAATCCCGGCTTCAATGTTACAAAAGCTTTAACAACTTCCATATTAATATCATCAGGTTTGCTAACTACAGCAGATTCGGCTACGCCTTCATGCTCCAGCAAGGCAGATTCGACTTCAAACGGGCTAACCAGGTGGCCACCGGTATTAATAACATCATCATCTCTTCCTACAAACCAATAATATCCATCGTCGTCAATTCTTGCACGATCGCCGGGTAAGTACCAGCCGTTTTCAAACTTCTTATTGAAAGTTTCTTCATTTCTCCAGTATGTTCTCATAAGTGCTGGCCAGTCAGGCTTAAAGCCAATAAGCCCAATTTTTCCGGGCTCGGTAATAGGTTCGTATGTTTTTTCGTCCAGCACGGCTGCTGTAATTCCTGGGAATGGCTTACCCATAGAGCCGGGTTTTACTTTCATTCCCGGGTAATTGCACAACATCATTGAGCCTGTTTCAGTCTGCCAGTATGTGTCATAAAATGGAATTCCATAAACTTTTTCTGCCCAAATAACGGCTTCTGCATTCAGGGGTTCTCCAACGCTGGCGAGGTGACGCAAGCTCGAAAGGCTATACTTTTTCACCAAATCATCGCCTGCCTTCATTAATGATCTTATAGCAGTTGGGGCTGAATACCACATAGTTACTTTATACTTGTCAATAAATTTATACCATGCTTCAGCTGAAAAACCGGCTTCAAGCACACACTGTGTAACACCCATGCTAAACGGCCCAATTATTCCATAAGATGTGCCTGTTACCCAGCCCGGGTCAGCCGTACACCAGTAAATATCATCCTCTTGAAGGTCGAGTACCCATTTTGTAGTGAGGTACTGTGAAATCAATGAATAATGTACATGCTTAACACCTTTTGGCTGTCCCGTTGTGCCAGATGTGTAATGCAGCACTGAGGGAGATTCAGCAACAGTTGGGTGAATCTCAAGGTCTTCTACGGGCTTTGCACTTTCAAGAGAAAACACTACTTCGTTATCGTTAAGTACTTTTTTCCCATCATGGTCAACTACGATGATATGTTCAAGGTGTGGCAATTTGTCAATTATTTTTCTTACTTTGCCAAGATGTTTCCTTTGGGTAATAACAGCTTTCGTTTCAGCATTCTCAAGCCTTACAAATAAAGATTCTTCTCCAAAGGCTGAAAATAAAGGTTGTGCAACAGCCCCAATTTTTAATATTCCGACAAAGCTTAAATAAAGCTCCGGAATTCTTTCCAAAAAGATACAGACACGGTCTTCTGCTTTTATCCCAATAGAACGCAAGAAATGCCCTATTGTGTTGGAGGCTAATCTTAAATCATTGTAGGTGTATTTTTTTTCAACACCCATGGCATTTTCCCATAAAAGTGCATACTTGTCACCTTTACCCATTTTGCATATTCTATCAGAGCAATACCACCCAATATTGATTTGCTGACCGGGCTTGTAATCTAATTCTTCTTCAGCTATAGACCAGCTGAAGTTTTTTATTCTTTCATCATAAGAGCGAATGTTTGACATAGGCATATTGTTTTTTATTAAATAAAAATTTATTTTTCTATTATAACTACAGCATTTGCAACATCTTTAAGATGAGCAATTGATAAATGTATTGATTTAATTTTAAATGATTTGATGATTTTAAGCGTTTTCCCACTAACACTAATAAAAGGTTTGTTAAGCTCATCTTTTTTAACTTCTATTTCGTTAAATTTTAAACCATTACGCAAACCGGTTCCTATAGCTTTTAAAAATGCTTCTTTTGCTGCAAACCTGGCTGCGTAATGTTGGGCTTTGTCAGCTTTCTCTTCACAGTACCTAATTTCTGCCTCGGTAAATAAATCTTCTTTAAGGCCTTTTTGTTTAAGAATTTGATTCCTTACCCTTGCTACTTCTATAATATCTGTTCCTATTCCGGCAATCAATTATTCGTTATTTTTTGGACTGCAATATAGAAAAAAATCTTTTGACTTAATGGGATTGTTGTAATTTTTTTGTTTTTTTCTAATAAATAGCTATCCCTCATGAATAACTTCTTTATAAAGGCTTGAAGTTTCCTGAATAATTTTTTCAAGAGCAAAATCTTTTTTAATGTACTCTGAAATTTCTTTAGCTTCAGCCTCCCATATTTCTTTCTTACTAAAAAACTCTTCAATCAGTTCTACCAGAGATTGCTCGTTTGGTGGTGGTGCATCCGAGCATATAAAATTTGTGTTTTTAATTTTTTCGTACTTTTTCGTGTTTACAATACCTGTTAGTCGCTTGCCATTTACTGAAAGCACCGGAGCGCCAACAGAAGCAGCCTCTATAGCAACCCTGCCTACCCCCATTATTAATGAAGCATTTTTTGCAGCATTTATAGTTGATGACGTATAACCGTCTATATGCAGGTTTTTTGCAGGCAGGTTAGCTTGCCGTACATAATCATACAGTTTGTTCTTGTTTTTCCCATCTCCAAATATTACAAACTCTATTTCCGGATATTTTTGAATAATAGCAGGCATTACTTTCAATATCATTAGCTTCAGAAAGCTTAAGTGTGCTTTATTGATTTTGCTTACATAACATAGTCTGTATGGCTCCGGCTCACACATAACATCATTTATTTTTATCCCGTTTGGTATATACACACTTTTATAGCCGAGCTTATAACGCTTTTCAGAAATTTCCAGAATTTTTTTATTTACAAAAATTATTTTCTCCGGAATTTTGCGCGACAGGTAATGCTTTAGATCATATTTTGTTCTTCCATGTACGGTTGCAATAACTTTTTTATTGGTAAGGTATCCTGCAACTGAAGAAATTAGTATTGGTAGTCTTTGATGAGCATGAATTACGTCAACATTAAACTTTTTAATAATTGAAATCAGTTGAAATAAGTTATAAGGGATTAGATAATCTCTTAGCAAAACTCTTTTGTAAACAACTTTTTTTGAAAGCTTATTTGTTTGCCGCCCTGTTCCACCTAATAATATGACTTTGTGGCCTTGTTCGGCCAGTTGGTTGGCTAACTCAGTCACATGACATTCAGCTCCGCCAAAGTCGAAACGTTTAATAATCAGTAAAATGGTCATCAGCAAAATAGTTCTGTTTGCAAATATACTGATTTCTTATAGAGTTTCAGACTTTAATTCTTCCCAGTATTCAAGTGCGCGTCTTGTATGTGGAATTACAATAGTTCCTCCTACTACATTAGCAATTGAAAACACCTCCATAATTTCTTTATCATTTACACCTAAATCATAGCATTTTCCCAGGTGGTACTTAATGCAGTCATCGCATCTTAAAACCATAGAACTCACAAGTCCAAGCATTTCCTTGGTTTTTACAGGCAAAGCACCTTCCTGGTATGCCAGGGTATCAACGCTATAAATTCGTTTTATTACTTTGTTATCTGTAGCTAAGATTTTTTCGTTCATCTTCTCACGATAACTATTAAATTCATCAATAAGTTTTCCCATATAAAAAGATTTAAAACCAGTTAGTTGCAGCATAGCCAAGAAATACTGCACCTATACAAAGAGTTACACTTAAAGAAACATATAAAAATATTGAAAGCAAATGCCCGTTTTCGAAAAGCAGAAAATTTTCAAGTGCAAATGTTGAAAATGTAGTAAATCCACCGCAAATGCCAACTACAAGGAATAACCTTATTTCATTTGAAAAAATATTATATTTTACGGAAATCCCAAAAACAATTCCTACAATTAAGCAACCAATAATATTTACAATAAGAGTACCTATCGGGAGGGAAGCAATGCTCCATGCAGTGTTGTATTTAAGAAGAAAATACCTGGCCACACTGCCGATAAATCCACCTAACCCTACAAGTAAAATGTTTTGAATCATATATAAAATGAAATTGTTTTCACAAATATATTAAAAGTTTATCACCATATAACATTGAAATAATAACAGAACTTACAAGCAGAGTAGTAAAAAAACTAATAATACCTGTTTTTTTCTAAATAGTTATTAACGTAATCTTCAACGCCTGTTTCCAGGTTAGTAAAAAGAAGATTATATCCACTGTTTTTGAGCTTGTCCATTTTTGCTTCAGTAAAATATTGGTATTTCTCTCTTATGTCAGCGGGTGTGTCAATAAAGCTGATATCCGGCTTTATATTCAATGCCTTGAATACCGATTTAGCCAAATCAAGAAATGTTCGTGCATTTCCGGTGCCAAGGTTGTAAATTCCGCTCTTTATTTCCAAGGACATTATGTGATAAATTACATTAACGACATCTTTTACATAAATAAAATCACGCAATTGTTCGCCGTCTTTGTACTGGCATTTGTGCGACCTGAACAGCTTCATGCTTCCTGTTTCTTTTATTTGGTTATAAGCGTGAAATACTACTGATGCCATCCTGCTCTTATGGTATTCATTAGGCCCAAAAACATTAAAAAACTTCAATCCTGCCCACATTGGAGGTTTGCTCTTTTGCTGCAAAGCCCATTTATCAAAATCATTTTTACTTTCACCGTATGGGTTTAATGGTTTTAGCAATTTAATACAATCATGATTGTCAGAGTACCCATGCTCTCCTGCTCCATAAGTTGCTGCCGATGAAGCATAAATCAATGGTATTTTCTCTGAAGAACAGTACTCCCATATACTTTTTGAGTAATTAAGGTTTAATTCATCAAATATTTTTTTATCGAATTCTGTGGTATCAGTGCGAGCTCCAAGATGAACAACTTTTTTGATGTTGTCTTTTTCATTATGAAGTGTATTCAGAAAATCTTTTCGGTCAACTTTCTTATAAAACTCTTTGTTTTCAAGGTTTTTGTTCTTGTCAGGCCTCGAAAACTCATCCACGCAAATTATGTCTTTATGACCTTCCATGTTTAGCTTGCTAACGAAGCAACTTCCAATAAAGCCTGCGGCACCTGTAACAACTATCATAATACTTTGTTATGTTTTGAAAAAATTAAAAAATTCCGGTTTGTTTTCCTTTTTTAAAAAGCAAATTAATGGCCTTTTTACCTTCATCACCCAAATATAAGGAAAAATTATTTACATAAAGATCAATATGTTCCTTTATCACTGCCTTATCCTTTTCATCAGCATACTTTTGAACAAATTGCATTGATTTTTCAGGATTTTTAAATGCATATTCTATACTTGACCTTATTATCTTTTCAATTTTTTTCTTTACATCAGTACCTAAGCTTTTTTTGATAGCAATTCCCCCGAGAGGTATAGGTAAGCCGGTTTGTTCTTCCCACCATTCTCCTATATCACAAATTTTATACAAACCTTTCTTTTTATAGGTAAAGCGGTTTTCATGAATAATTAATCCTGCATCAACTTCGCCATTTATTACAGCACTTTCTATTTGAGAAAACAGCATTTGTTTTTTATTGATTTTTTGTGGCCACATAAGGCTAAACAAAAGATTTGCTGTTGTATATTTCCCGGGAATTGCTACTTTTAAGTTTTCAGTACTTTCTTTAAGGCCTTTATTTTTGCTTACGAGTAATGGGCCGCAGCCTCTTCCAAGTGCTGCCCCGGAGGAAAGCAGCAAATATTTGTCAGATAAATGCCCCAAAGCATGAAAAGAAACTTTTGTAATATCATAGGTTTCTTTAAAAGCAAGCTCATTTAATGCCTCTACATCTGAAAACACGGGTTGAAAAACAAAGCCCTCTGTGTTAACATAGCCATTAAGCATAGCATGAAACATGTATGTGTCATTTGGACAAGGAGAGATTGCGATGCTTATTTTTTTCTCAGGATTCATTTAAGATTTCCAATATGGTTTTATTTAATTTTTCTATAGCAAGGGGGATATCCCATTTAGCAGTATTTCTTTCTTCAATAAAGTTTGAAATAGCCCTGATTTGAGAACATGGGATGCCTTCAGTTTTACAAGCATATAAAAACGCCGCACCTTCCATGCTTTCTACATCGGGGTTGCAGCGTTCAATTATTTTCTTGATGCTTTTATTATTACCGTGAACCCTGTTAACTGTAATTCCTTTTACATCAGGAAGCTCATTAATGGTTTTGCTTTTAATGGGATTATCATTATAAAGTTCACCATTTTTAAACGGAAAAGAATCTTCTTCAAGAAGCTTTAAGTCAATTAACGACAGGAAATACTCTCCGCTTTCAGCACCTAACTCGGGAAACTGGTCGTGGTTTATGCTAACGACTGTACCAATATTTAATTCATTTTTAAAGCTTCCTGCAATGCCAAAGTTAAATGCTGCATCATAAATAAAATCATTTCTTAAAGCTCTGCCCATTAAGTATGCCATTGGTACCATGCCAACGCCGGTTGTCAAAACATCAATATTCATGCGTTTGTACTTATACCGGTTTACACAGGCGTCCACTCTCTTTATAAACTTTAAATGTTGTAAAAGAGGCTTTATTTCCAAAGTTGTAGCAGATACTATCAGTATGTTCATTTATAAAATTAGCTTTTTAAAGGTTTACTTCAATACAAAAATAGTAAGTATGGATTATAAGATTTCAAAAATTTCTATAATAATAACTTTTTTTTGGTAGCACTATTAGTTTTATCTTTGCTTTGCTACTTTGTTTTTTGGTGAACCATCAAAAATAAAGAATCAGGCAGATTTATGATATTTGATTATGGGTGTTTCAATTCATATTAAAAATAAACTTTAAAAATGAAGCATAAAATTTTTCTTTCTTCTCCACATATTGGACATAAAGAACAGGAATATATAAAAAACGCATTTGACACAAATTGGATAGCGCCTCTGGGGCCTCTTGTAAGTGGTTTTGAAAAGGAACTTTCCGGCTATACCGGCGTTAAACATGCTGCAGCATTAAGTTCAGGCACTGCAGCTATTCACCTGGCACTTATTATGCTTGGCGTAAAAAATGATGATTTTGTTATTTGCCAGAGCTTTACATTTGCAGCTACAGCTAATCCAATCAGATACCAGGGTGCTACACCAGTTTTTGTTGACTCTGAGAAGGAAACCTGGAATATGTGCCCGAAACACCTTGAAAATGCAATATTGTTTTGCCTGGAAAATGGAAAGAGGCCGAAAGCAGTTATTCCCGTTCATCTTTATGGAATGCCCGCAAAAATAAACGATATCGTTGCTATAGCTGATAAGTATGATATCCCCGTAGTTGAAGATGCAGCAGAGTCGTTGGGTGCATCTGTAAATGGGAAGCAAACAGGAAGTTTTGGTAAGTTTGGGATACTATCATTTAATGGAAATAAAATAATTACAACAAGTGGAGGAGGAGCGTTATTGTCTGATGACGAAGAACTTATTAAAAAAGCCCGATTTCTTGCAACCCAGGCTAGGGATAATGCACCACACTATCAACACTCACAAATCGGCTATAACTACAGGCTTAGTAATGTGCTTGCCGGTATAGGCATGGGGCAAATGGAAGTACTAAATGAGAGAATTGAAAACAGAAGAAAAAATTTTGAGAGATACCAGCACTGCTTTAATCAAATTAATAATAAAGGTTATAATATCTCATTACTGCCCGAAGCCGAAAACTCTTTTGCTAATCGCTGGCTAACTACAGTTCTGATAAACCCCGATGAAAACAAAGGAATAACAAGAGAAAAATTAAGGCTTGCATTTGAAGCTGAAAATATTGAAGCCAGGCCTCTTTGGAAACCAATGCATTTACAACCAGTATTTCAAAACTTCCCTTATTTTGGTGAAAGAACTGCCGAAAACCTTTTCAATATTGGGCTGTGCTTACCATCAGGCTCAAATTTGAATGATGATGACTGGAGAAGAATAGAAAATGTATTGTTTGAAGTTTTTGAGTAGTCAACATTCAATTTCTTACAAACCAACAAGATAGTCTTTATTAAAAAGTTAAAAAATATTAAAACAAGGTACTATGTTTTGCAAAGTACTATATGGTTTATATATTTGCAACGTAATTAATAACAGGATTTGAAAATGAACCTTGAAAACACAAAAGCACAAATGCGTAAAGGAGTTCTTGAGTTTTGCATACTATCAATATTGTCAAATAAAGAAGCTTATGCATCTCAGTTGATTGACATACTTAAAGAATCAAAGTTGTTGGTTGTGGAGGGAACTTTATACCCATTGCTTACGAGGTTAAAAAATGATGGATTGCTAACTTACAGGTGGGAGGAATCTTCCAGTGGCCCACCAAGAAAATATTATAAAATAACAGAAATTGGTGAAAATTTTTTATTGGAACTTCGAAAAACCTGGGATGACCTGGTTCACGCTGTCAACCAAACTAGCAAAAAATAATTTTAAAAAACTACAATCATGAAAAAAACAGTAACAGCAAATGTAAGCGGAATAATATTCCATATTGATGAAGATGCTTATGACAAGTTAAGCCGCTACCTTGATTCTCTTCGCAAACATTTTTCTTCGGAAGAAGGCGGAGAAGAAATATTGTCGGATATTGAGTCGCGCATTGCGGAAATGCTTCAGTCAAAAATAAGCTCAAGAAAAGAAGTAATTACTTTGGCCGATGTAAGTGATGTAATATTTCAACTTGGAGAGCCATTTGAAATAGGGCAGGAGGCAGCAGAGCCTGATGCTGAGCCAAAGAAAGAGCAGAAACATGAAACAAGTGCTAAGAAACTGTTTCGTGATCACGAAAACAGCATTATAGGTGGTGTTGCTGCAGGTATTGCGGCTTATTTTAATATAGATGTTGTGTGGGTAAGGATAGCATTTGTAATTACGACTTTCTTTTGGGGTTTTGGCCCAATAGTTTATTTAATTCTCTGGATTGTTGTTCCTAAAGCGATTACAACAGCCGACAGGCTTTCAATGAAGGGTGAGAGTGTTAATATTTCAAATATTGAAAAATCAATAAAGGAAGAATTAAACGACCTGAAAACTAAGTTTGAAAAGTTTTCTGAAGAAAATTTCGGAAGCACTAAAAAAAAAAGTAACAACAGAGTAAATGAAAACAAGCTGGAAAGTTCAATAATAAACTTCTTTACAGTTGTTTTTAAGATTATTGCTGTAGTTGCCGGATTTGTGTTTATGATAGCAGGAATTTCTGCTTTAACATTGCTGTTAATTTCATTATTTACTCCATATCCGGGGCCTGTTCATTTTCCCTGGTTTTTCTCAATTCAATGGTTTCTTGGTTTATACTTAGTTGAAAATTGGATTTTTAGCATAGCTGTTATTGGTGTTGCTTTAGTTGCAGGAATACCACTTCTGATGTTAATTAGTGCCGGAGCCGGCATGACTTTCAGAGTTAGTACAAAAAGTAAGTTTTGGAGCATAGCTGCTCTTGTATTATGGCAAATTGGATTAGTAATGTGTATTTTTAGTTTTATTTATGCTTTTAACAATTCTGAATGTCGCCACAATGCTGAATTTGATAATGGCAATGCTGTGAGTGTTAATGGCAATAAGGAATCGGCATTTGTTGAAAAAGAAAGCTTGACAAAACAACTCAACTGTTTTTTTGTTAATATAAAAGATAAGGGCATAGCACAAAAGCAGTCCTTTTCAGAAAAGGATACAATTTATATGAGCAATAACGAAACAGATAGTGTTTATGTCAGCAAAGAATTTGAAAGAGAACCAGGCTTATAAAAAAGAAGTTTTACAGGATTTTCGCATAGCTTATGAAAGTCGCCAGGCTAGTATTTTAGGCCGTCGTGAAGTACTAACGGGAAAGGCCAAATTTGGAATTTTTGGTGATGGCAAAGAAATACCTCAGCTGGCAATGGCGAAAGTATTCAGAGATGGCGACTGGCGTTCAGGCTATTACCGGGATCAAACCTTTATGATGGCAGCAGGGCTTCTATCCCTGGAAGAATTTTTTAGCCAGTTATATGGAGATACTGATATTAATGCAAATCCTGCTAATGGTGGCCGAATGATGAATAATCATTTTGCTACAAGAAGCCTTGACAATGAAGGTGAATGGAAAAATCTTACAGAGCAAAAAAACTCTTCGGCAGATATTTCTCCTACTGCAGGACAAATGCCCAGGCTACTTGGACTTGCTTTGGCGTCAAAAATTTTTCGGAAAGAGAAGGGCTTACATAAGTTTGCCAAGTTTTCTAAAAAGGGAAACGAGGTTGCCTTTGGTACTATTGGCGATGCTTCAACCAGTGAAGGCCACTTTTTTGAAACAATAAATGCTGCCGGAGTACTACAGGTTCCTATGGCTGTATCTGTATGGGATGACGGCTATGGAATAAGCGTGCCAATATCATATCAAACTACAAAAGAAAGTATTTCGGAAATACTAAAAGGCTTTGAGGCTGATAAAAGCAATAAAGGAATAAAAATTTTTAAAGCGAAAGCATGGGATTATAAAGGCCTTGTTGAAACCTACAAAAAGGGCATTAATATATGCAGGAAGGAGCACAT
Organism: Bacteroidales bacterium; assembly: GCA_003557965.1. GTDB lineage: Bacteria > Bacteroidota > Bacteroidia > Bacteroidales > UBA7960 > PWND01. The sequence continues at coordinate 17,662 of PWND01000127.1, forward strand.
CCCTGTATTATTCCATATTACAGATGTTACTCAACCATTGGGGCACAGTACTTCAGGCTCACACGAGAGGTATAAGTCAAAGGAAAGGCTGGAGTGGGAAAAAGAGTTTGATGGTGTAGTAAAAATGAAAAAATGGATAATAAAAGAAGGTATTGCTACAGAAAATGAACTGAACGAAATAGAAGCTAATGCAATTAAAAGGGTTAGAGAAGCTAAAGTAAAAGCATGGAAAAACTACCAGGATCAAATTGTTAAAAAAAGGGAGCAGTTTATTGAAATGGTTAATATTTCAAATTGCAACTGTTTGAAATCCGATAAAATTGATGTGCTTTTGCAGGAGCTAAAAAGCATTGGAGAGCCTACACGCAAAGATGTTGTTTCTACTGCAAAAAAAATACTAAGGCTTATTTGTTTTAGCTGTTCCAGTGAAAAATCATTAAAAGCTAGAGTAACAAAATGGCTTGATACAGCAATTAATGAAAATCAGCAAAGGTATAGTTCGCACTTATACAGCCAATCAAAGCAATCGCCATTAAAAATTAAGGAGGTGAAACCTGCATATTCTGATAAACCGGAATTAATAAATGGACGAGAGATACTGCTTAAGAATTATGATTATATTTTTGACAAGTACCCTGAAGCTTTGATTTTTGGTGAAGATGTTGGTAATATTGGAGGAGTTAACCAAACATTGGAAGGCATACAAAAAAAGTACGGTGAAAACCGGATTAGTGATACCGGAATCAGGGAAGCCACTATAATAGGGCAGGGCATAGGAATGTCGTTGCGTGGGCTTAGGCCTGTTGCTGAGATTCAGTATTTTGATTATCTGTTATACGCTTTACAGGTTATTAGTGATGATTTGGCAACAACACATTACAGGACTGCCGGCGGTCAAAAAGCCCCACTGATAATTAGTACCAGGGGGCACAGGCTTGAAGGTATTTGGCATTCAGGCAGCCCGCTTAGTATGGTTATAAACTCTATCAGGGGAGTCCATGTTTTGGTGCCAAGAGATATGACCAGGGCCGCAGGGTTTTATAACACAATTATGGCATCAGATGACCCGGCATTAATTATTGAACCCTTAAATGGCTACAGGCTTAAAGAGCCATTGCCTGAAAATATAGGAGAGTTTAATGTGCCACTTGGAGTTCCGGAAGTTTTGAACCAGGGAACCGACATTACATTAGTTACTTATGGGTCTTGTGTCAGAATTGCGCAGGACGCTGTAAAGCAACTTAAAGAATTTGACATTAGTGTTGAATTAATAGATGTTCAATCACTAATACCTTTTGATATTAACCAAACGATAGTAGAATCACTGAAAAAAACTAATAAAATAGTATTTTTTGATGAAGATGTGCCGGGTGGTGCTACAGCATATATGATGCAAAAAGTTATTGAAGAGCAAAACGGGTACCGATATCTCGATGCTAACCCGGCTACAGTAACAGCTAAGGAGCACCGTGCAGCATACAGCACTGATGGCGACTACTTCTCAAACCCTAATGCAGAAGATGTGTTTGATGCTATTTATAATATAATGCATGAATACAATCCGGGTAAATACCAAAGGATTTATTAGCTTTTTCAGGTATTCTTGTTATCAAGACTAACACATTAACAACAAAAGGTTGTTATTGCTATAGCTTTAGCTCAATGATTAGCTTTTTTTCATCCCTTTTAATCAGAACGGATATTTTATCTCCTTTTTCAAGTTCTCCTAAGATTCTCATATAAGAATGAATCTCTTTCACTGCGTCATCATTAATGCCTAATATAATATCTCCGGCCTTTAATCCTGCTTTTTGAGCCGGGCGGTCATCAACAATAGCCATTATTCTAAGCCCTTTTCCCTCAAAGGCATGATCAGGCATCAAACCTAATGAAACCCCATCTTCTTCTCTTCTCCTGGTTTGTGTTATGGGTGTTTCTGAAAATTCTAATTTTTCAAACTGTGTAGAAAACTCAATCATATCAATGGAAAAATTAATAATATCATAAGCTCCCTCATAGTTTATTTTGTCAGGTGTATCTGTTGATGCATGATAGTCTTCATGTGGGCCTGTATGAAAAAATATAACAGGAATATTTTGAAGATAAAAAGAAGAATGGTCAGAACCACCAATCCCTGTTTTTACCTTTGTTATGTTGAAATGCTCCGGCTTGCTGGATTTTATAATTGTATCCCATAAAGGAGAAGTCCCCGTACCAATAAGAATCAGCCTGTTGTTTTGCATTCGGCCAATCATATCAAAATTAAACATAAAGTTGATCTTGTCCATATCATATGCATCACTTTCTGTAAAGTACCTGCTGCCGAGCAGTCCTTTTTCCTCTGCTGAAAAAGCAACAAACAGATAGTTATACTTATCTAATATCCCTGAAGAAAAATACCTTGCTGTTTCAATCACTCCCGCTGTACCACTGGCATTATCGTCAGCACCAAAATGAAGAACACTATCTTGAAGGTCGCGTGAAGTTGGCCCTCCAAATCCCAGGTGGTCATAATGTCCTCCAATAACTACAGTAAATTCAGCATCATTATCAATATAACCTGCCACATTAATTGCACTATAAGACTTTTCCAGTAAAGATGCCGATAACGATATTTTACTAAATAATTCCTGTTGTTCAAAAAACTCATAAACATCTGACTTGGCAAATATTACAGGAATATCCGCCCTTGGGACATTAACACTTCTGCTTATTACTGGATCATCGTAAATACCATGTGAGTTTACAAAAATTACTCCCTTAGCCCCTTTCTTTTCAGCAGTCTGGATTTTCATTCTTACAAGTGCTTCAATATCATAATCTATTTCTGATTCGCTTTCCGGATGAGAATAATATTCAATAAAAAAAATCTTTCCTTCAATTTCTTCCAGCTCTGCGAAGTCATCAACCAGTTCAGGAATTTGCAGTCCTGAACCAACATATAAACCATTTGCCTTTACTTTAGCATCTGCAGAATGTGGAAGTATAAAAACATCTTTTCCAATAATAAACTTTTGATTGCATATTTTTAAAAATGAACTTTCACAATACTCATAGCCTTTAAAAAATTCAAACTCCTGCAAGTATGAATCTTTAAAAACAGGCTGCAAACCAATTTGCTGCATTCTTTCTTTAATAAAAGCAGCAGCTTTTCTTTCTCCCCGGGTTCCGGCTTCCCTGCCCTCCATTTCTTCACTTGCAAGTATTTCTATATCTTCCTTAAGCCTTTCGATAACCAAGGAGTCTGTAAACTCAAAACTCTGGTTACCATAGCCAAGGCTTACAGTTGCAAAAAAACCAAGGCAAAAAGTGATAAATAATGATATAATAAGACTCTTCATTTGTTTATGGTTTAATTAAACAAGCCAGTTTCATTAACAAAGCGGACTTTATAAGAATAAGTAATATAGATGGCCTTATTCAGCAAACTTCATTGATGTTAACTATGTGTAAAATTATAATAATAAAAGAAATTCCGGAAGTTTTTGAGTATAAAAACAAGTTTTTCAGGGAAACAACAACCAAGTTGCAACATTACGGCTATTCATTACTGTTTTATATATTGCCAGGAGGTTTAGAGTCTAATGTATGCAGATTAATAAATGTAGTGTTTCTTGATACTATATCAGCACTAAGCTGAACCTGCCTTGCAGTGTTGCCGTTAGGTGTAATCAAGTCAACAGAAATCATGTGGTTTCCCGGTGGCAATTGAATTCTGGAGTAATGTATTGAGTGTGGCAGGGTTTGCCAGTGACGGGTATCAGCTTGTTCTGCAACAGCTCCTAAAATCCCATATAAAGCACCGATGCTTTGGTTTTCTCTTCTAATAGCAGCTTCTGTAGCTTGCCTGATTGCAAGCCTGAGAAGTGCTGTGCTCAGTTCTCTTAACATTCTGTCTTCAAGTGATTTGAAAGCTATTGCATTAATGCTTTGTGCATAATGAACGGGATATGTTCTATTATTTACCCTTAATCTTGCATTCGTGTAAACTTGTTTTCTTTCAACAAACTTAGGGAAAGCCACTCTTGCAACTTTAATATCACCTAATGAGCCTGAAGATTTTTGCCTTGAAGAGGGATAAAATGGAAATGATAAACCTAACTCTTCATTAACAAAAACAATTTCTCCTCCTGCACCTCTCTTAGCAACAAAATTCAGGCTCCACTCTTTTTTAACAGGGCCTAACCCATTTTTCCAAAAAAACACTAATTCGCCATTATTATTGTCTTCATGAATATAAGTAAGATCAAATTTTGATTCATAGTATCTAACATAATCGGAAAACCCGGTTTTATAAGCTGCTCTTATCAGGTCATGCTTTAATTGTAACGGAGCATCTATTCCAAAAAGTTCTTTATAATCTTCAGAGTATATGTTATAAGCATTTCTGTATGCAATAAAAGCATTGTTATATTCTCCTGCTGCATCATAAATAATTCCCATCAAATTATTAATAAAAGCATCTCTCCGGTATCTTTTATTTGAGCGAAACTTATCATTCAAAACATTCAGTTTATTATTCATCCTTCTGCACTCTACAAGTGCAGCATCAAAGTCGCCAAGATGAATAAAATTCATAGCTTTATAATAATGTATCATCAGTAGCTCAAAGTCTTCGCCCTTGTATTCGGTTACCTTAGGATTAGTTAGCAAGGCAAGTGCTTCATTCATATAATCAACAAGGTAATCTTCACCAAGAATATACGCTTCTTCAAAGAATTCATTACTTTTTTTATAGTTCCCAAGCAGGTGATGAAGGGTGCCACTGTTTAAAAGGTGTAGTAGTCTTGTGCGTTTATTATCAGCCCTTCTGTCAGATTCGAGCACAGCAA
>PWND01000170.1 GCA_003557965.1 Bacteroidales bacterium
TCTGTGAGACGAATATTTGAATTTTATTCTTTGTTCTTTCCATGTAGCTTGCTGTCCTGCAAAGGTTAATGCCCCAATAGTATTTGCAATGATATCCCCGTAGGAAGCACCCCATTCTGCTGAAAAACCGTCAAAAACTTCGATTGTAGATATGGCTACCCAACTTGATATACTTCCCCATAAATTTGCCTGCCTGTTGCTCATCCCCGTCCACTTAAATACTTTATAACTTAACCCACTCAAATAATAAGTAGAAGTTACATGGCCCATTTTATCCATCTGTAGCCAGTCAGCATTATCATTATGAAAGTGAAAAGATGAGCGGGGGTAATTTCTGTACCATGCATAATCAAGCAAAATAAAGGTTGTAGTATATCCTGCTGCCATAGATGAACCGGCAATTAGCAGCCTGTTCCTGTCAATTTCACTTTGGTTATTATAGTTTTCGCTATTTCCTGCAGCAGTTAACGAGGTATTTAACAGCAGAATAAAACCAATGATAAATTTTAAAAATTTGAGATTATTTTTCCATAATCGTATCATAACCTGCTTTTAAAATTGCCAAAGCATCTTCTTTAGTATAAGATTCAGCGTAAGTTCTTAATACCGGTTCTGTTCCTGATGGACGAATCATTAGCCATTCATCGTCATTAAAATAAAATTTAAAACCATCAAGAGTTTCGATATTTTTTACTTTATACTTACCGAAGCTTTTATATATACCTTTTTCGCAGTTTTTTATGATCCTTTGCTTGTCTTCTTCCTGAATTCTAAGGTCAGATCTTTCAAAAGCAAAAGCACCTGTTAGTTTGTAAATCTCATCAATAACATCCTGTAAGCTTTTACCGGATTTTGCAAGAAATTCCCAAATCAAAATGCCGTTGTATATTCCGTCACGCTCAGGAATATGGCCGGCAACAGCAATGCCTCCTGATTCTTCGCCTCCCACCAATATGTTTTCATTTAGCATAAGGCCACATATATGTTTAAAACCGATTTTAACTATTTCAAGAGGTAAATTATAGAGTTTGCAAAGTTTTTTAATTTTCTGTGTAGATGAAAATCCTGTTGCTACTTTTCCGTCTAATCCCTTATGCTTATTCAGGTAATGAATAAGTATAAGCAAAGTATGGTGAGAGTCTATATAATCTCCTTTTTTGTTAAATAGAGCAATACGGTCAGCATCCCCGTCAACGGCCAGGCCACAGTCAATATCTTCTGCGAGCTTAATTGTTTCTGCCATTTCACCTAAATTCCTGAGTAGTGGCTCTGGCGGAATGTAGTCAAAAAGTGGGTTATGCTCGCAATGCAATAGAGTTATATCAGGGAAAAGCCTTCTCATAACACTTTGTCCGGAGCCATACATTGCGTCAAAAGCAAAATTCATCTCTGAATTTCTTATAAGGTCAAGGTCAAACTTCTCTTCAAGATAATCGCAGTACATTTTTTCAAGGTCAACATATTCAAGCATGCCTTTTTTTTCAAACTCTTCCAAAGATATGTTATTAGTATCATGGATGCTTTTATCCGGTATCAGCTTTTCTACGTCATGAATATCATTTTCCATTAAAGGCCCGCCATAATGGCCTTTTAACTTGTATCCGTTATCTGTGTATGGATTGTGGCTGGCTGTGATGATAACACCTAAGCCTGTTTCCAGCTTAAGTGCCCCCATTGATATCATTGGTGTGGTAACAAAACCTTTTGTTAAAAATACTTTGATATTGTTTTTCAGGAATATTTTTGCTGCTGCTTCAGCAAATAAAGGCCCGCCAAAGCGACAATCATGCCCAATAACTACAGATAGTTTATCATTTTTTTCTATTAACCATTTTGATGCACCTTCACTAATGCGGGCAACATTTTCTACAGTAAAATCTTTTGCAATTACTGACCGCCACCCATCAGTGCCGAATTTTATTTTAGTCATAATATGTTTTTAAAGGATTTGGAAATTCAAAGATAAACATCACTTTTGAGAAAAATAACAATTACCTCATAATATTTCTTCTGTTTAACTCTTGCTGATACCTTCGGGCATTAATAAGATGCTGCTGTAATGTGCGGGCAAATGTGTGATAACCACTAAAGTCATCTTTTGCACAAAAATAAAGATAATCGTGGTTGTCATAATTCAATACATGGTCAATGGCAACAGGAGATGGCAAGCTAATAGGCCCTGGTGGTAATCCCCTGTACCTGTAGGTGTTGTATGGAGAATCAATTTCCTTATGCTTATTTAACACGCGTCTTATTGAAAAATCTCCATGTGCAAATACTACTGTTGGGTCAGCTTGAAGAGGCATTCCACGCCTGATACGGTTTATAAAAACACCTGCTATTTTGTGCATCTCATCCGTTTTTGTTGTTTCCTGCTGAACAATAGAGGCGAGAATCCCAACTTCAACAGGAGTCATATTCATGCTTTTGGCTTTTTGCAGCCTGTTGTCATTCCAAAACCTACTGTATTCATTGTGCATGCGCTTTAATAGCTGCTCAGCAGATGTGTTCCAGAACATTTCGTATGTGTTTGGCAAAAACAATAAAGCAGCGGTTTCTTTTGACAGGCCGTACCTTTGCAGGACAACTTCATTATTAAGCAAGCTTATTATTTCTATAGAATCTGCTTCTATTCGTTTGGAAATATGCCCTGCTAATTGTTCTTTGGTGCGTATATTTGAAAATGTAAGATTAATTGGCTCTTGTGCACCCGACCTTAATAAATTTACAAACTCATTATTACTCATGCCACTCTCAATCCTATAACGGCCGGGACGAACATTATTTGGGTAATTTTTCCTTTCTGCAACCCAGGTAAAAGTTGTCCAGTTAACTACAAAATTTTTATTTCGTAAAATATCTTTTGCATCTTTATAAGTGCTGCCGGTTGGAATATGCAGGTAAGCATAATCTAATTGTCCCGTATCAATATTTGGCTTAAAAATGTATGTATATGCAAAATAGCCTGATACTACAATAAATATAAGAATAATGCTTAATGCCCATTTTATTATTTTGGAAAAAATGCTGCTCTTCTTTTTCCCTGAATTTTCTTTGCTCATTAATTTATATTAACTATTATGAACTAAATAAAAACTATTAATTGAGGAATTTGTATAATTACAATAATTATAAAAAAAGTTGCAAGAAATACTCATCCTTATACCCCTCGCTGGTCCGATGCCATTTCTTTTTGGTTCCGGACACCTCAAAACCTTTATCTTTAAACAACTTTAAGCTTAATTTATTGTCTTCTTCAATATTGCAAAATAGTTGATTTAAGAATAATGCATTTTTAGCGTAATCAATTATTACATCCAGTGCCTCTGAGGCATATCCTTTCTTCCTTTCTTTTGTAATTATCAATATTCCAATTCCGGCTCTAAGGTGCTTAGGCTCAAATTCAAAAAGGTCTAAAGCTCCAACCATTTTTTTCCTTTTTGTTTCTATTATAAGCCTGAGTTGTTTCTCTGAATATATATCGTTATGGCTGTTTATTATATATTGTTCTAGGTAATATTTGGAGTATGGTGAGTTTGTGTTGCTCACATTCCAAATATCAGGGTTGTTTTCAACCTCAAACAAAAAGCTTACATCACTTGGCTCTAATGCTCTTAATTGAATTTTGCTGCCGGTTAATGGTTTCATTCTATTATGTTTTTAAAAATCAATAGTTTATAAATTGCTTTGTTTCCTGATTTCATCTTCAATAATATTACGCACTTCTTCAAGCTCTGATATTGACAGGCTTTTTTCATGTGATAAAAAATATACCATTTGCCTTATAGAGTTTCCGAAGTATTTTGATAATATATTTTTCATTAAAAGCCTTGTATAAATTTGCTTATCAATCAATGGGTGGTAAAGATATGTTTTACCTTTTGCTTCGTGCCCGACAAAGCCTTTTTTTTCCAGAATTCTTACAATTGTGGATATTGTAGTGTATTTGGGATGGGGCTCGCGGTAATGCTTAATAATCTCTTTTATGCTCCCGGATTTAAGATCCCAAAGAATCTGCATAACTTGTTCTTCAGCTTTGGTTAGCTCTTTCATTATTAATCAGATTATCTGGCTTAGTTTTCAATATTATGAGTTTAAGGCTTTTTCTCGTTTCAGATATTCTTTGGTAAATTTAAAATAATCATCAGCGCCATTGCTGTTTTTTTGATACCTGAAAATATCTAACCCGGAATTCGGAGCTTCAGCCAATGCAACATTACTTCGGATTTTTGTGTCATAAACTTTTTTGCCAAAATGACTTTCTATAGTTTCATATACATATCTGTTAAGGACTTTTCTTTTATCAAATTGTGTTATAAAAATACCACTGATCTTTAGGTTTTTGTTTAACCTTTTTTTGATTTTTTCGACCAACCCTAACAGTTTGCCTATTCCCTGCAGAGCAAGATACTCAGCCTGCATTGGGATTAAAACTTCATCGGCAGCCGTAAAAGCGTTTATTGTTAACAATCCGAGTGAAGGAGGACAGTCAATTATTATATAATCATAATTATCCCGAATATCTTCTATCGCTTCAATAAGTATATATTCTCTTCCGGCTTCTGATGCTAATTCTATTTCCGCAGCACTTAATGCACTTACGGCAGGAATAACATGAAAGTTTTTAAAAAGATTTATTGGCTTTGCTTCGCATTCTCCTTTTAATAAAGAATAAATGTCACATGAGGTGTTGTTGATATCCAGGCTTTGTGTCAGGTTAGTTTGAGCATCAAAATCAATTAACAGAACTTTCTTTTTGCTTTTTGCCAGACCTGCTCCAAAATTAATGGCCGAAGTGGTTTTGCCTACACCTCCTTTGTGATTACTGATTGCAATAACTTTTCCCATGATATTTCCTTTTTTTGTAAATCATTGTTATGCAATAATATGAATTTTCCTGCAATTTTTTATCAGATTTTTAAAAATATATATGTCGCAATTAGATGGCTATGTTATATTTAGCCAATAAGAGATTTAATATTGGCACATGGCAATTTAAAAATTTCTTACCACTTGATTATATATGTGGATGTTTTTCCACCGGATTTCCTGTTTTCAACACTATTGTCTGTAGTAACTTCTGCTGCAGGATTAAATTTATGATCCATAGCAGTTATTATGCCTTTGTCAAATTCGCAGGGATATGGGTTGTCTCCAATTATTTTTGCAGAATTTGGACTTAATTTCTCAAAAAAATAATGGCCTATGCCTTCCTGCATTTCTCCTGTTTCATTGTTATACATTGGGTCCTTGCCGTTTTTGGAATGATTTAAGTGGTAGGCAATATCTATTGCCTGTAATCCTTCTTCAATGCCGGCAATTTTTGGGGGAAAATCAGCACTATCAGGAATTGCAACACCAATATCAAAAAGTGTGGCATCCCCAATTTCATCTGCAATGTTTTTGAAAGCATCTAACCAGGCTTGCATTGGGTACCAGTTGTTTTCAACAATATCTTTCAGCCCGTAATCAGCAAGTATTTCCAACCCAAGTTCTTTGTATCTGCCCATCCCATTTGCAAAAGAAAGTATGGTTTGGCCATTAACAAATATCCCCTTTTCAAATGCTTTATATTGTGCCATAGTTTTTTTGTTTTTAAAGATCAGGTTTAGTGTTTAAAAACCGAAAATATTTTTAAAAATAATAATGATTATTTTATTATAAAAATATTACCGCCTTTATTTTTTTCGTAATGTTTTAAATGATTGATTAATACCTCAAACAGCAAAGCAATACATCAGAAAAAAAAGATTAATAATAAAGTCTATTCACATATCTTTGCATTATAGAATGTTTTAAATTGTATAAAAAAGCTATACATTATGAAAAATCCCGTTTTTACTGATCTTGAAAGAATAAAGTATATTATTGACAGATGTGATGTTTGTTTTTTGGGCATGTCTGAAAAAAACAATGAACCATACGTGTTGCCATTTAACTTCGGGTATGAAGATAATATAATCTACTTTCACACAGGCCCGGGAGGGAAAAAACTGGAAATACTGAAAGATAATCCAAAGGTATGTGTGAGTTTCAGCACAGACCATAAGCTGTTTTTTCGTCATGAGCAAGTTGCATGTAGTTATGGAATGCACTACAGAAGTGTTATTGCATACGGGAAAGTTGAATTTATTGAAGATTATGATGAAAAAATTAAGTGCATGAATATTATAATGCGTAAATATACCGGCAAGGATTTTCCATATAATGCCCCTGCTATAAATAACCTTATAATTTTTAAACTAAATGTTGAAAAAATTGAAGGTACAGAATTAGGATACTAAAATTAATAAAAGCATTTTTTCATGAATGAAAACTATTTTTCATTAAAAGAAAAACTTGATACTGCTTACCGCCAAACCAGTGCTTCTAATTTTCGAGAGGTTAAGCAACAACTTATTGAGCTGAGAAAACTTTTTCATAAAGCAGAGTTAAACTATGATGAAAGAAAAGAATTGAACTCATTATTTAATCAGTGTTTCGATAAGGTTAATTCATTATTTGAGGAGGAAAAGGAAGAGTTTGAAAAAGCAGCTTTTGAAAATCAGCAGAGGCTTACTCCTAAGGTAGAAGAAGCATTGATTAATGCGAAGTATGCTGAAGATGAAGACTTAAGTGATGCATGGAATTTTTGTATTGAAGTTCAAAAAGAATTCAAAGGCATAAAGCTTGTTAAAGAAGTAAGAGAAAGCCTTTACTCACAATTGCAAGAAGCATTTGATGAACTAAAAAGCAAAAGAGAAAAATCTAATGAAGAAAAAGAAAAAGCTTCTATATCAATAAAAGAGGACATTTTGCCACAAATTGAAAAACTGGTTAGCTTAGCAGAAAGTGCCGAAAACATGTCGGATGTATGGGATAAGCTTATTAATGTTCAGCAGCAAGTAAAGGAAGCTGATTTAAGCTTTGGAGTCAGAAGAGAATTGATGGATAAGATTCAGGACGGGTTTACAATTTTAAAACTTAGAAAAGAAGAGCATAGGACTGAGTTTGAAGCTGATGCTAAAGAAAATGTTGAATCTGTTGAATCAATGATTGAAAAAGGGGAGGAGATGGCAGCTAATTCGGAAAGCTTCAAGGAGGTTTTTGAATATTTAAAAAGTGTTCAGCATGCATTTAAAGAGCATAAGTTGCTTCAGGAAGACAGAGAAAAGCTTTACCGGAGGCTTCAGGATGCTTTTGAAACTATAAAGATCAGGCAGGATGAATATTTTACCAGGAAGAACCAGGAGTCAATACAAAATTACAACCGCCTTAAACCGATGGTTTTAAAAGCATTTGAAAGGGCTCAAACATCTATGGAGTTTAAAAAAACAAGGGAGCATTTAAAACGTGTTCAGGCTGAATTTAAAGGAATTAAAATGAAACCGGAAGACAGGGAAGAGTTATACTCAAAACTGCAATCGGCATTTGATATTATAGGAAAAAGACAGGATGAATATTATGCTGCAAAAAAGGATAAAATTGAACTTCACATTAATTATCAAATATCGGATATTGATTTAAAAATAGAAGCATTAAAAGATGAAATAGATAAGGACTTTGAATCAATAAACACATTGTCAGAAACGGATAGTAATCCCCTGATAAAAGACGATACAGTAAAGCCTTCAGATGATATTAACAATCAAATTCAAATACTAAAAGCCTCGGCCTTAAGAAAGGAAAAAGAAATCGAAGAGCTTCTAAACATGAAAGAATCTCTCAGCATTAAAAAAAATAAATGGGAAAATATTGATTAAGTAGTTTAATGAAAAAAATAGGAATAATTTCAGACACTCATGGTTTTGTACATCCCGCTGTGTATGATTTTTTTAAAGAAGTTGATGAAATATGGCATGCCGGCGATATAGGAAGTATGGATGTGGTTTATGAATTGCAGGCATTTAAAATATTACGTGCAGTTCACGGTAATATTGATAATTACGAAATCCGGCAAAAATTTCCTGAAATTCAAAGGTTTAATTGTGAAAATACTGATGTTTTAATGACTCATATAGGAGGATATCCCGGCAAATATGAATCAAAAATTAAAGAAATAATCAAAGCAAAACCTCCAGCATTATTTATTTCCGGACATTCTCATATACTTAAAGTTATAAACGACAAACATTATAATGTGCTGCATATTAATCCCGGGGCTGCAGGCAAAACAGGTATTCATAATGTAATAACTATGGTTAGGATTGCAATAGGCCAAAATAACATTAAAGATCTTGAAGTTTTTGAAACCCAAAGGTAGTTGCTGTTAATTACACTACAGAGCCAAATAGTTCGTAATCAGAAGCATCATTGATTATTACATTGTAAAACCCGCCAATTTTTATTGAAGAAGCCTTGTTTATTAATACTTCATTATCAACTTCAGGTGAATCATACTCTGTTCTTCCAACAAAAAAGTCAGCTTCTTCATGGTCAACAATTACTTTCAGCTCTTTTCCAATTTTTGATTTATTGGCTGCAAGCGATATGCCTTGCTGTACTTCCATTAGCTCTTTAGCTCTTTCTTTTTTTATTTTTTCAGGGATATTATCTTTCAGCTTAAACGCTTTAGTGCCTTCTTCGGCAGAATAAGGGAATACGCCCAGCCTTTCAAACCGGGCTTGTTTAATAAAATTCAGTAATTCGTTATAGTCATTGTCGTTTTCGCCCGGGTACCCTACCATAACAGTTGTTCTAAGGGCAATGCCCGGAACAAGGTTTCTTGCTTTTTCAATGAAATTAATTATGTCGTCTTTATTGTGGCCTCGCTGCATTGACTTTAAAATCTTATTACTTATATGTTGAACAGGAATGTCAATATAGTTGCACAGCTTTGAATTATCCCGCATAAGAGCAATAACCTTTTCCGGGAAATCATGCGGGTATGCATAATGAAGTTTAATCCATTCAATATTTTCAATTTTAATAAGCTCTTCTAAAAGCTTATCAAGCATCTGGGCTGAATAAATATCAAGTCCGTAACTGTTAATATCCTGGGCAATAAGCAGCAACTCTTTTACACCTTTTTCTGCTAAATTTTTAGCTTCATTATACAGGCATTCTATTGAAAGTGATTTGTATTTTCCCCTGATATATGGTATAGCACAAAAAGAGCAATACCTGTCACACCCTTCTGATATTTTCAGATAAGCATAATGTGAAGGCGTAGTGATTAAACGGGAGCTATCTTTGCTACTGTATTGATTATTCAGATATGAAAATAGTTTTGCATTGTCGTCAACACCAAAAATTGCATCTATTTCAGGGATTTCTTTTAGTAGTTCATTTTTATATCTCTGGGAAAGGCATCCGATTACAATTATTTTCTTTATTGAATTATGCTTTTTGGCTTCAGTAAACTGAATAATTGTATCAATGCTTTCTTCTTTTGCGTCGCTGATAAAGCCACATGTGTTAATTATAACTACATCTGTAGCTTTGTTTGAATTATGTAATAATGAAAACTTCTCCCGGCTAAGTTTCCCCAGGATTTTTTCTGAGTCAACCAGGTTTTTAGAACAACCTAAAGTAATTAAGTTAAGTGTTTGTTTTTTCACAGTTTCGAAAACAAAGTTTCAACAAAAGCTTCCCGGTCAAATAGCTGTATGTCATCTATACCTTCACCAACACCAATGTACTTCACAGGAATTTTGAACTGGTCGCTTATTCCGATAACCACACCTCCTTTAGCAGTTCCGTCGAGTTTGGTAATTGCCAGGGCACTCACTTCAGTTGAACTTGTGAATTGTTTTGCCTGCTCAAAAGCATTTTGCCCGGTAGAGCCATCAAGAATCAATAAAACTTCATGAGGAGAGTCAGGGATAATTTTCCCCATTACTCTTTTTATTTTGGAAAGTTCATTCATTAAGTTTGTTTTATTATGCAATCTTCCTGCAGTATCAATGATTACTACGTCTATATCATTTTTCTTTGCATAATCTACTGTTTCATAAGCAACAGAGGCCGGGTCGGAGCCCATTTCATGTGAAACTATTGGTACACCCGCTCTGTCTGCCCATACATTAAGCTGGTTTATAGCAGCAGCCCGAAATGTATCTGCCGCACCTAAAACTACTTTTTTGTCAGCTAATTTGAATTTATTGGCCAGCTTTGCTATTGTAGTTGTTTTACCAACACCATTGACGCCTACAACCATTATTACGTATGGCTTTGCATATCAGATAGAGCATAATTATTTGTGCTTCCGGCTTCATTCTCATGCAATAAAGCAGCAATTTCTTCTTTTAATATTAAGTTTAGTTCGTCAGTGCCAACATACTTATCTTGTGCAACCCTTTTTTCTATCCTTTCAATTATGCGTATAGTAGTTTCTACACCAACATCACTACTTACAAGAGCTTCTTCAAGATTGTCAAGAACTTCTGTATCTACAGTTGACTTGCCAACAATAGCTTTTCCAAGCCTGCCAAAAAATGTTGACCGGGTTTTTGACAAGCCCTGATCCAGCTTTTCTTCTTTGTTTTTGCTAAATATATCAAATATGCCCATTGTCGTAAAATTTGCAAGCAAAAATAATCAATTAAATGTTATGTTTGTGAAATTCATTGCATTATGCTAATTTATAAACAGAATTTTTATAGAATAGCGAATGCAGTAACTAAAAACACCTGAATATTAGTGTGTTCAATTTTGACTTATTACTGCTTAACCATAAAAATAAAATCAGGTTTGGAGAATATTTTTCCAAACCTGATTTTATAAATTTTCAGTAAAAGTACCGTTTATTGCTTTTTGCTAAAATATTCTTTTACTTTATCAGAAGAAACAACTTCTTCTTTAAATGCATAAGCACCTGTTTTTGGCGACTTTGCCATTCTGATAACTTTAGCAAAACCTTTTCCGGTATCAGTTTTTAACGATGCAACAACTTTCTTTGCCATAATTCTTATTATTTAATTTCTCTGTGAATAGTCATTTTCTTTAAAATAGGATTGTACTTCTTAATCTCAAGCCTGTCTGGTGTGTTTTTTCTGTTTTTTGTTGTAATATATCTTGATGTACCGGGCAAGCCACTGTCCTTGTGCTCTGTACACTCTAAAATAACCTGACCTCTTGCGTCTTTAGTCTTTTTTGCCATTTCTCTTCAATATTATTTGTGAATTTTGAGGTGCAAAAATACAACAATTAAATAATTTTTCAAACCTAAGATGCAAAAATTTTGATTTTTTTACCTAAAGATGCGCAAAATATTATTTTATTTTGCTGAGATGGCCTCTTTTAATGTGCTAACTGAATTTTTAATGATTATTTGCTAAATCCTTTAAAATTCACAGGAGGAAGCTTTTATACCTAAACATATTTTTTATATTTCAAAAGAAAATTTTCGTAATAAACCAATAAAACTTACGTTATATGTGAAAATAAACAAATTTTTAAAATACAATTTGTTTATTTCTTAAAAAATATTTAGTAATTTTGAACATTAATAACTTAAAAAACAACTAATTATGAAAACAACATTAAAGTATTTACTGATTTTTAGTTTAGTTTCATTAATCGGGTTTAATTCCTGTGATGATAATGGTGATAATGACATTACTGATGACATGCCATCAGACCAGGCGAAAACTGAAATTGGAAATGCCTCCCAGGACATTTGGGATAATTTTATGACAATGATGGATGCTGAAGCAATGAGTGCTTTTATGTTTTTAATGGAGCTAGATCCTGAGTTTGATAAAACAATACCTGTTTTTTCAAATATGGTAACTCCTAAAAACCTTATTACTTTTGCAACAAATCATCAAAAGCATAAAGCAGTCAATGTTTCTTACAATGCTAAGGAATTAGACTTTGATTGGGGAATTTATGAGTATGACTTCACAACCAATTCTTTTGTAAAGGTTGGCGACCATGACTTGTTAATAATTTACTTTCCCGCTGACCAGGCAGCGTTCGACAGTGGAGATAACAATGGGGTATTTTCTCTTACCGACTTCGATTATGAGGAGTTTAACTTTAGTGATGAGTATGGTTCATGGGACGAAGACATCCCAACGGTGGTTAAGGCTAATATGAAAATTGATAATAATGAAGTTCTTAACCTGAACTACAGTGGCTCATTTCAATTAGCTCCCGAGGGTGACCATGTTATCCCGCAATCACTTTCTGCTTCGCTTACTATGAGCCCGTTTTCAATGAACATGAGTTTTAGTGGCAGTAATAGAGATTATTCTGCAAGTGTTAGCTTTAAGCAAAACTCCGACTTAATTGCCGGAGCTGATATAAGCGTGAGGCTAACTAACAACCTGTGGGATGATGAACCTGAGAAAATTAGTGGTTATATTCAGTTGACTCCTCTTAAGTTTGATGGATATGTTAACGTTTATGCATTTGAAAATGCAATAGATGAAGACCCGCCTAATTTTACTGTTATGAATCAAAACTTTAATGTAGATTTGATTCAGGTTGACCTGAATGCTAAACTTGGACACATAGAATTCAAGTCTTTTGTTGACGATTATGGTGAGTATGCTGAGCCTGTTATCGTTTACAATGATGGACAATGGGAATTACTGGATGACGCTTTTGCTGATTTAATCAAGAACATTGATGAGCTGATAGGTGATTTTGAAGATATGTTTGATTAATATAGTAACAGGGAACTTATTCCCGAAAAAATTGACAAAAGGCTGCTAATAAATAGCAGCCTTTTTTAATGCTTTTATATTAGCATTCTAAAATAGTTTGCTAATTTTGTCAAAAATTTTGTAATGAACAATCATGAACTATTCGCCATTTCTCCAATTGATGGCAGGTACGAACAAAAAACAAGAAAGCTTAAAGACTTTTTTTCTGAAGCAGCATTAATAAAGTACAGGGTTTATGTAGAAGTTGAATACTTCATTGCTCTATACAACATCCCCCTTCAGGAGCTTAGTGATTTAAGTGAAGATAACATTAATGCAATTAAAAAAATCTCAGAAAACTTTAAAATTGAGAATGCTAACAGGGTTAAGGATATTGAAAAAGAAACAAATCATGATATTAAAGCTGTAGAGTATTTTATTAAAGAAAAGTTTATTGAAGCAGGTTTAAGTAATTATAAAGAATTTGTTCACTTTGGCTTAACATCTCAAGACATTAATAATACAGCTTTCCCTTTAATGATTAAGGATGCCCTGTACCTGGAAATTTTGCCAGCTATTGACAAGCTTACAGATACTATTGAACTACTTGCAGAACAATGGAAAGAGCAGCAAATGCTGGCACACACCCATGGGCAGCCCGCTTCACCAACAACTGTTGGAAAAGAGATGTATGTATTTCTAAACAGGCTAGAAAACCAACTTGAACAACTAAAAGCTATACCTTTTCCCGGAAAATTTGGTGGGGCAACCGGAAATTTTAATGCTCATAAAGTTGCATATCCCGATGTTGACTGGGTTAGCTTTGCAAATAATTTTGTGGAAAGTAAACTAGGGCTTAAAAGATCAAAAATCACAACGCAGATTGATCATTATGACAACTTATCTGCTGTTTTTGACTGCCTGAAAAGAATATGTACGATTATTATTGACCTTGACAGGGATATGTGGACTTATATTTCTATGAATTATTTCAAACAAAAAATTCAAAATAATGAAGTTGGGTCTTCTGCAATGCCTCATAAAGTAAATCCGATTGATTTTGAAAATTCCGAAGGTAACTTGGGAATAGCCATTGCATTATTTGAGCACTTATCATCAAAGCTTCCTGTTTCAAGGCTTCAAAGAGACTTAAGCGATTCAACCGTGTTGAGAAATATTGGAGTTCCAATAGCACACTTGTTGATTTCACTGGAAGCCACAGTAAAAGGGTTGAATAAAGTTGTAATAAATAAACAGGCAATAGAAAAAGATTTGAATGACAATGCAATTGTACTTGCAGAGGCTATTCAAACTGTTCTGCGAAAAATCAATTATCCCGAGCCTTATGAAAAATTAAAAAACCTTACAAGAACGGGAGATAATATTTCTATAAATGACTTATACTCATTTATAGATTCACTCGATATCGCAGTGAGCCTTAAAGAAGAATTGAAAAAATTAACACCACAAAACTATACAGGGTATAAGCTTGACTCCTTAAAGTAAACCGGAAACAACAAATATTAAAGAATTGATGTAAATGAAAAACATCTGGAAAATTATAAAATATATATTTCCTTACAAACGCAATGTTTTATTGCATGTTTTGTTTATCTTTTTAGGCGTTTCATTTTCGCTGTTTTCAATAGGTATGCTTATCCCTTTCCTTGGCATTTTGTTTGGGACACAGGCAATGGTTTATGATACTGTTGAACTTAGCCTGAGCATTGATTCTTTTAAGCACAATTTCAACTATTATGTTAGTAAGCTGATTGTTAATTACGGGGAAATAAATGCATTGCTAATAATTAGTGTTGTAATGGTTAGTGCCAGCTTCTTAAAGAATGCATTTATGTATTTTGCAATGTATTATTTAGCACCTGTAAGAAATGGTGTTGTAAAAGATATCCGGAATGCATTGTTCGGAAAAACACTGTCATTGCCTTTGTCATACTACTCCAATGAAAGAAAGGGCGATTTAATTTCCAGGATGACTAATGATGTTCATCAAATTGAATGGAGCATAATTAGTTCGCTGGAGATGATGTTTCGTGAACCGATTACTATACTGGTGTACCTTACCAGTTTGCTGATTATAAGCCCGCAACTAACATTGTTTGTAGTGATATTATTGCCATTTAGCGGCTACATAATAGGAAGGATTGGTAAGTCACTGAAAAAGACTTCAACAATTGGGCAGCGCTTCCTTGGCTCAATAATATCAATGATGGAAGAATCGCTTACAGGCTTAAGGATTATTAAAGCTTTTAATGCTGAAAACAAAACAAACCGAAAGTTTCAGGGCTTAAATAATCAATATACCGGCGTGATGAATAAAATTTACAGAAGAAAGTTTCTTGCAAGGCCTTTGGTTGAGTTCCTTGGGACTTTAGTTGTTGTTATAATTATGATTTACGGCGCCATTATGGTATTAAGTGGCTCAGGAAGCTTGTCATCACAGGCTTTTATTGGATATTTACTGATTTTTTCACAGATACTAAACCCTGCAAAATCTTTCTCTACAGCATACTATAACATTCAAAGGGGTTTGGCATCAGCAGAAAGAACAGAAGAAATTATGCAGGCTCAGCTTTCAATTATTGAAAAACCTGGCGCTAAGCCTATTAATGATTTTCGTGAATATATTGAATATAAAAACGTTTCATTTAAGTATGAGGTAGAATGGGTTTTAAAAAATATAAACCTAAAAATACCTAAGGGAAAAACTATTGCTTTGGTTGGCCACTCAGGGGGGGGGAAATCCACATTGGTTGACTTATTGCCAAGATTTTTTGATGTGACTGAAGGGCAAATTATTATTGATGGAAATGATATAAGAGACCTGAAAATTAAAGATTTAAGAGCACTGATGGGGAATGTTAACCAGGATGCAATACTGTTTAATGACTCTTTTTACAATAATATTGCATTTGGTGAGCGGAAAGTTACCAGGGATGAAGTGATTAATGCAGCAAAAATCGCCAATGCTCATGAGTTTATAACCAGGTCGGAAAATGGGTATGACACAAATATAGGAGACCAGGGAAACAAGCTTAGTGGCGGGCAAAAGCAAAGGCTGGTTATTGCAAGGGCAATAATTAATAATCCACCTGTATTAATTCTTGATGAGGCTACTTCTGCATTAGACACAGAAAGCGAAAAACAAGTACAGGATGCATTAACTAATGTTATGCAAAACCGCACATCTCTTGTAATAGCCCACAGGCTTTCTACAGTTGTTAACGCTGATGTAATTTGTGTTATCCATGAAGGAGAAATCGCCGAAATGGGTAAGCATGAAGAACTGATAAAAATGGATGGAATTTATAGCAGATTGCATAATTTGCAAATGTTTGAATAAAAAATTATTTAAAACAGCATTTGTTTTTTTAATATTCATTATTTTTACAATCAAAAATTATATTTAATCAACCAAGTATAAAATATTAGAAAGAAGGATTTATGGACTTAAGTGAAATTTTAGCGATTTCTGGAAAAAGTGGCCTTTATAAAGTTGTATCACAAACAAAAAACGGCCTTATTGTTGAATCTTTAATTGATGGAAAAAAAACACCTGTATTTGCCAGCGACAGGTCAAGTTCTCTTGAGGATATTAGTGTTTTTACCGAGAAAGAGGACTTACTGTTAAAAGAGGTTTTCAAAAAAATTCATGAAAAAGAGAATGGCGGCAAAGCATTGGATCATAAATCAGATAAAGCTGAATTGATAAAGTATTTTGGCGAAGTTTTACCCGATTATGATAAAGACAGAGTTTACTTTTCGGATATAAAGAAAATTATATACTGGTATAATTTGCTCCATGATAAAAAAATGCTGGACTTCAAGGAAGAGGATAAAAAAGAGAAATCATCGGATAAGGAAAGTGCAGCTTCAAAAGATTTGCCTGAAGGGCCGGCAAAACCAATACAGGAGGGCACGGGCAAGCCAAAAACAACAGTAAATCCTAAGGCAAAAGCACCTAAAAGTCAAAGTGCTAAAGGCGTTAATGTAAAAAGCAAAGGCATAGGAGTGAAGCAAAAGTAATTATGCCCGGAACAGGCTTTTAATATGTATAAATATTTTACTAAAAAGATATTATTCTGCTTTTCGCCGGAGTTGGCTCATTCAATTGTAAGCTGCGCACTAAAATGTTTTTTCGCTATTCCCGGGGTAAAGGCTGTTTTCAAAAAGTTTTACTGCTACGAAAATAAGAATCTAAGGCAACAAGTTTTTGGTTTGAATTTCTCTAATCCTGTTGGCCTTGCCGCCGGATTTGACAAAAAAGCTGACTTATACAATCACCTGGCAAAATTTGGCTTTAGCCATATTGAAATAGGTACAGTTACTCCAAAACCGCAAACAGGAAACCCTAAGCCAAGATTATTCCGACTTAAAAGGGATAAGGCTTTAATAAACAGAATGGGCTTTAACAACAAGGGAATTGAAAAGGCAATAAAAAACCTAAAGAAAAATAAACCGGAACTGATAATAGGTTGTAATATCGGAAAAAACACAAATACCCCCAATGAAGAAGCTGTTTCAGATTATCTCGAATGCTTTAATGCCCTGCATAGCTATGTGGACTACTTTGTTGTTAATGTAAGTTGTCCTAATATTACAAACTTAAAGCACCTGGCTGATAAAGAAAGCTTAACAAACATCCTTATGAGCATACAGAAGGCCAATAAAGCAATAAGTCAAAGCCGGCCTGTTTTATTAAAAATTTCTCCCGATTTAAATGAGAAACAAATTGATGACACTATTGAAGTTGTGCAAAAAACCGGTATAGATGGTATAATTGCTACTAATACTACAACATCAAGAGATAACTTATCAACTGACGATAAACAAATTAAAAAGATAGGAAATGGCGGCTTGAGCGGCCTACCGCTTAAACAAAAGTCAACCGAGATTATTGCCTATATAGCTAACAAAACGCAAGGAAAAATCCCAATAATTGGTGTTGGAGGAATACAATCACCGGAAGATGCATTGGAAAAAATCAAAGCCGGAGCAACTCTGGTTCAGGTATATACAGGCTTTATATATGAAGGGCCATCTATTGTGAAGAAGATTAATAAATATCTTGCAAAAAATAATTATAAAAATTAGCAGGTATTTATGGCCAAAGAATTTTAGTTTCTATAGACTGCCTTTTTTCCAGCCATTCGGCAGGCTCAATTTGCCAGTTATTACGGGGTTTTGGATTTATTTCTTTGTGCTCTTTTATATAATCAGCAATAATATTTCTCATTGTATTTTCACTTAAATAAACCCTTCTTTCAGCCAACTCATTTTTACTAATGCCTGCACCTGACGTTAAATGCAAGCCACCACCACAGCTCCTGTAACTATTTAAAGCTACTCTGTATGTACTGTTATAGCTAAACTCATCTCCATTTTCAAAAGAAATAATATCTACTCTTTCGCCTTTTGGTTTACTTACATTAACAGTGTACTTAATTCCTGCAGCTGAATCAAAGTTATAGATTCTCTCCTTTAATGCGCTGAGCCCTTTTTTCTGATTATTTTCATCAGCCTCAATGTTTAATAGAAAATCATCTTCACTATCCATGATGTTAAACCATAAACTGTAACTATACTCCAGGAAGTCTTTTATTTCTTTTCCGCTAAGCTCAATAACGCTTAAATAATTTTCAAAAGGATATAGTTGGAAAATATTTCGCATTCTGATATCTCCGGCTCTTAATGATAAGTTATCACTTAAAGGAGCCGCAAAAGAAATGTCTGCTTCTGTATGTTGTAGTTGTACTTCATGAATAAAGTCTATAGCAGCAGAACTGCCAAATAATGCCTCCTTAATATCAAGTTGTGTTGAAGTTCTGCCCAGTAACTTGTTACTGAACTCAAAGACTTCAGTAATTTCACTATCAAATCTTCTCATAAACTCTACATCAGGAGGGATGTTTTTAATACTAAGAATTTCCCCTTTTTTGCTTTTTAGTGAATATACACGCCTGGCTTTCCTTTCAAAATCCAGGTGTGCAACACCTACATTCCTGCCATGGCTGCCACCGCCAATAATTAGCACTGAGTCGCCTTTAATATTATAAACCATTTTATTTCTAACAGTATGGTCATGAGCAGTAAAAATCACATCAAATCCGGGCACAAAATGGGCAATATACCTGGAGGCATTTCCAAATGGCATATCGTCGGGGTTGGCAGGGTCAAATTCGCCTAAGCCACTGTGAAACAATCCTATTATTGCATCAGGCTTTTCCTTTTCTTTAATATGGTTTACCCAATAGGAGGCAGCTTCTGGCAAACTTTGAAATTCGAAGCCTTCCCATAACTTTTCCGGCAGCCAGCTTGGTATAGCATCTGTTACCAAACCTAATACAGCTATTTTAATACCACTGCGTCTAATAACTTTGTAAGGTTCAAAAAATGGTTTGCCGCTTTCCTTATCTATTACGTTAGCTCCTAACCATGGCATATCCATCTGTTCGTTTATTTTATTATAAACATCAGGCCCGGCTTCAATATCATGATTCCCCACAGTAGCAGCATCGTATTGCATATAATTTAAAACACGTGCAAATAAGTTTGTTTTGTTTTCATCAATATGATTAGCCCAGTAAGCAGTTGGCTGTCCTTGTATTAAATCACCATTATCAAGAAGAATTGTTTTGTTGTAATACTGACTGTTTACAACATTCATTAAAGCGCTGATATTTGCTAATCCGTAACCTAATGGCCGGTTATTAATAAAGTCGTAAGGGAAAACAGTAGCATGTATATCAGATGTTACAATGATTTTTATTTCTATTGTCCTGGCAAACAAGCTATTAAGCACAAGAAATAAAAAAATAAAAACCGAAACAAATATTTTCAAAAAATGATTAAGCATTTATTGAAGGTGATTTAGAAAGTTAAAAAAAAGCGCCGAAAAGCCGGCGCTTTTTTTTGGCATTACTGCCCTAAATATGCTTTTAAAAGCTTACTCCTTGATGTGTGCTTAAGCCTTCTGATAGCTTTTTCTTTGATTTGCCTAACTCTTTCTCTTGTTAAGTCAAACTTAGCACCTATTTCATCTAATGTAAGCCCGTGATTCATTCCAATTCCAAAATAAAGATTAATAACATCTCTTTCTTTTTCAGTAAGAGTAGCCAATGAACGTTGAATTTCCCTGGCTAAAGACTCATGAATAAGGCTTGAGTCTGCATTTGGTGAATCGTTATTAATATAAACATCAAGAAGGCTTGCATCTTCGCCTTGTACGAGAGGAGCGTCAACAGAAACATGATGAGTGGAAATCCTGAATGATTCAGAAATCTTTTCTTCATTTAACTCTAAAGAATCAGCGAGCTCTTCCGTAGATGGTGGCCTTTCATATTTTTGCTCAAGTTTTGAAGCTTCTTTTTTTATCTTGTTTAATGAGCCAACCTGGTTTAACGGAAGCCTTACTATCCTGGATTGCTCTGCTAATGCCTGCAAAATTGACTGGCGAATCCACCATACAGCGTAAGAGATAAATTTGAAGCCACGTGTTTCATCAAACCTCTTTGCAGCTTTTATTAAACCAAGATTACCTTCATTAATCAGGTCAGGCAAACTTAAACCCTGGTTTTGGTATTGTTTTGCAACTGATACAACAAACCTGAGATTAGCTTTCGTTAGCTTTTCCAGCGCTATCTGATCACCCTGCTTTATCCTCTGGGCAAGTTGTACTTCTTCTTCTGCCGTAATTAATGGTACTTTCCCAATCTCCTGAAGATACTTGTCCAACGAAGCCGTATCCCTGTTTGTAATTGATTTAGAAATCTTTAATTGTCTCATATGTCGTTAAGTGTTTAATTATCAGGTAGTAATAATGCTAAAACCCATTTTTTTTGCGAAAAAAGTTTACAAAAATACAAAAAATCAGCAAATTAATCAAGTAATTTTTGTAGTTTTCCCCAAATAACAATCAGTATTTTAAATAACGAAAAGCAGGCTGATTTGTTTCAAAACCAGCCTGCTTTTATTGAGTTAAATTGCACTATTGAGTTAAATTACACTGTTAATTCATGTTTACTCCGTAATAAACCCTTACTCCATTAGGGTATATACCTTCAACTAACACACCACCCTTAGCGTCTTGTAAAATTTTAATAACGTCTCTTGATGTTTTTACCGGCTTTCTGTCAACATGAGTTATGATAAAACCTTCTCTAATCCCGGCACTTCTGAGTCTTCCCTGCCTTAGTGATGCTACTCTTACACCATGCTTAATGTTTAGCCTTTCCAGCTCAGAACCAGACGCTTGCTCAAGGTCAGCACCAATTTTTTGAAGTAAGTCTTTCTCACCTCTTTTTACAAACTGTGTGTCACCGTGAATATTTCTCATAACGGCAGAGGTTTCGTATGTTTTTCCATCCCTGTAATACTTAATCTCTACTTCATCACCCGGCCTTCTTCTGCCTGAAAACTCTACGAGTGCGGAGGGGCTGTTTATTGGGTTTCCATCCATTTCGAAGATTACATCGCCTGGCTCTATTCCTGCTTCATCAGCAGCACTGCCTTCTCTAACCCCTTGTACATAGGCACCCCTGTGAGTGCTAAGGCCAAGTTCTTCAGCTATTCTGGAATTTAACTCAGACACTTCTATTCCCAAAAATCCGCGTTGTACTTCTCCGAACTCCAAAATATCTTCAACAACTTTACTGGCTATATTTGAAGGTATTGCAAAAGAGTACCCGGTAAAAGAGCCTGTTTGTGATGCTATTGCCGCATTAATACCGATTAGTTCTCCCTTTGCATTTACCAGGGCACCACCACTGTTTCCCCTGTTAACAGCGGCATCGGTTTGGATAAATGACTCTATTGCTGTTCCGCCTCCAAGGATATTTATATTTCGGCCTTTTGCACTTACAATACCTGCGGTAACGGTACTGGTTAAATTAAAAGGATTGCCGACTGCTAACACCCATTCTCCAACCATAACTTCATCAGAATCACCAAACTTAAGGTAGGGAAGGCCTTCAGCATTTATTTTTATCAAGGCCAGGTCGGTAGTCGGGTCTGTGCCAACTATTATTGCATCGAATACCGTGTTATCATTGAGTGTAACTTCTATTTTATCAGCATCCTGAACAACATGATTGTTTGTTACAATATAGCCATTGTCATTAATAATTACACCGCTACCTGATGCTACCACATTGCGCTGAGGTGACCTTCGTTGCGGGCCAAAGAAAAATTCACGAAACGGATTACTGAAAAAGTCATCGTACTGGCTGGAAGTCCTTTCATACTCAGTACGTATATGGACTACTGAATTTACTGTCATTTCCGATACTACTACAAAATCAGGCAATGCACTTGGAGTATCTGATAAAAATCTTGCCAGGCTGGCATGATACTCATTGCCCATAGTAAAACTGCGTGGTTCAAGGGGATTTTCCTCTGAGCTTCCAATAAAAATCCGATTAAGGCCTAAAGCAGCTAAACCCCCTAAAAGAGCAATTAAAAAATATAAACCTGCTTTTTTCATAATTTTTTCCTCCTAATTTATATTTGTTTTAAAAAAACGATATCAAATTACAGACCTAAATAATAGTGTTTTGTGTTAAAAAAATTTAATCTGCATTGTTTTCTAAATGCGTTACTAATGACAACATTTTCAAAATGCTTTGTTAAATGGTGTAAAAAACTGTTTTTTACGGACAGGTCAAGCCCTGTCCTTACGGTTATCACGTTATATGATATCCTGGCTGGTCAAGCCCAGCCA
>PWND01000251.1 GCA_003557965.1 Bacteroidales bacterium
AAAATAAGCGGAAATAGCTCATCCGGTAGAGCGACAGCCTTCCAAGCTGTAGGTGGCGGGTTCGAGTCCCGTTTTCCGCTCAAAAATGTGCCGATGTAGCTCAGGGGTAGAGCGTTTCCTTGGTAAGGAAGAGGCCACGGGTTCAATTCCCGTCATCGGCTCGTATGATTATAGTAGTATTGTTAGTATAATTTATTTTATAAAAAATCAAAATTTGTATCACATTTAATTAAAAACTTAACACCCAGTTAGTTATGGCAAAAGAAAAATTCGAACGCACAAAACCGCACGTGAATATTGGTACCATTGGACACGTTGACCATGGTAAAACAACACTCACCGCTGCGATAACTAAAGTTTTAGCTGAAGCCGGAATGTCTGAATTCAGAGATTTTGACTCTATTGATAACGCTCCGGAAGAAAAAGAAAGAGGTATTACTATCAATACGGCACACGTTGAGTATCAAACAGAATCACGTCACTATGCACACGTTGACTGCCCCGGACACGCTGACTATGTGAAGAACATGGTTACTGGTGCCGCGCAAATGGACGGTGCTATTCTTGTAGTTGCTGCTACTGACGGGCCTATGCCGCAAACTCGTGAGCACATTCTACTTGCTCGCCAGGTTGGTGTTCCTCAGCTTGTTGTTTTTATGAATAAAGTTGACCTGGTTGATGATGAAGAACTTCTTGAACTTGTGGAAATGGAAGTACGCGAACTTCTATCATTCTATGAGTTTGATGGCGACAACATCCCTGTTATTCAAGGATCTGCTTTGGCAGGACTTAATGGTGAAAAAGATGGAGTAGAAAAAGTTCTTGAACTGATGAAAGCTGTTGATGAGTATATTCCTCTTCCACAACGTGATGTTGATAAGGACTTCCTTATGCCTGTTGAAGACGTTTTCTCAATTACAGGACGTGGAACAGTTGCTACCGGTAGAATTGAAACAGGAGTTATTAACTCAAGTGACCCCGTTGACATTATAGGTATGGGTGCTGAAAAACTTAAATCAGTTGTGACTGGTGTGGAAATGTTCCGCAAAATTCTTGATAGAGGTGAAGCCGGCGATAATGTTGGTCTACTTCTTAGAGGTATTGACAAAAAAGAAATTAGCCGTGGTATGGTTATTTGTAAGCCTGGCTCTGTTAAACCTCACAAAAAGTTCAAAGCAGAAGTTTATATCCTTAAAAAAGAAGAAGGTGGACGCCATACTCCATTCCATGACAAGTACCGTCCTCAGTTCTTCTTCCGTACAACTGATGTTACTGGTGAAATTTTCTTACCTGAAGGCAGAGAAATGTGTATGCCGGGAGATAACCTCACTATAACAGTTGAACTTATTGCAGAAGTTGCAATGAACAAAGGATTACGTTTTGCAATTCGTGAAGGTGGTAGAACAGTTGGTGCAGGACAGGTAACGGAGATTATTGAATAATAAAGCATAAACCGTAACGGAGCGCAAAGAATTTTTGCGCTCCGCTTTATACGGGTGTAGCTCAATTGGTAGAGTAGCGGTCTCCAAAACCGTTGGTTGAGGGTTCGACTCCTTCCACCCGTGCCATAATTTTGAACAAGATTATAGTTATGAAGAAAGTAAAAGCATATTTCAGTGAAACTTATGACGAATTAATTAATAAAGTTTCCTGGCCTTCATGGAGTGATTTGCAAAATAGCACAGTAGTTGTATCCATTGCTTCCCTTATAATCGCATTAGTCGTTTATTTGATGGATATTAGCTTTAGCTCCATTCTTAATCAATTTTACAGTTTGTTTTTATAGTGAGCAATGCTGTATTCTTGTTTAATTCTATGTATTTTCCCAAAATTAAAATTGGTAAAATAATTTAGGGAATTCAATCTCAAAAATTAGTATGAGCGAGCAAGTAAAAAAATGGTATGTGGTAAGAGCTGTTAGCGGAGGAGAAAAAAAAGTTAAGCAGTATATCGAAAATGAAGTTAGCAGACTTAACTTGGAAGATTACGTCTCGCAGGTGCTTATACCAACTGAAAAAGTTTATCAGATAAGAAAAGGAAAAAAGATTAGCGCCGAGCGGAACTATTTTCCCGGGTATGTTTTGATTGAAGCTGCTTTAGTTGGTGAAATACCACATATTTTAAGGAATGTTCCGGGTGTTTTGGGATTCCTCGGCTCTGCCGGCGAACCCGTTCCACTTCGTCCCGCTGAAGTCAATAGAATATTGGGAAAAGTTGACGAACTCAGTGGAAAAGATGAAGAAATTAATGTTCCTTTTATTGTGGGTGAAACAGTTAAAGTTACAGATGGGCCATTCAACAGTTTTTCCGGAGTCATTGAAGAAATAAATGAGGAAAAGAAAAAACTTAAAGTAATGGTGAAAATTTTCGGCAGAAAAACCCCACTGGAACTTAGCTTTTTACAAGTAGAGAAAGAATAACTTAAATGATTGAAACCATAGATCCCGTACTTTTTAAATAATATATAAAAAAATGGCAAAAGAAGTTAGTGGAATAATAAAATTACAAATACGAGGAGGCGCTGCAAACCCATCACCACCTGTAGGACCTGCATTGGGTGCTAAAGGTATAAACATTATGGAGTTTTGTAAGCAGTTTAACGCTAGAACACAAGATAAGGCAGGTAAAGTAATTCCTGTGATTATTACTGTGTTTAAAGATAAATCGTTTTCATTTATTTTGAAAACGCCTCCCGTTGCTGTACAATTACGTGAAGTAGCCAAAATAAAATCCGGTTCAGCAGAGCCTAACAGGACTAAGGTAGCCACAGTTTCATGGGATCAGGTAAAAGAAATAGCTGAAGCTAAAATGACAGACTTGAATTGCTTTACCGTTGAATCAGCTATGGAAATGGTTGCCGGAACAGCCCGCAGTATGGGTATTAGAGTGAAAGGTAATAAACCTGCCTGAATTATTATTGGCTAATAGCAATTTTTTTTAACGAAGCTTAACTGAATCTTAAAATGGCTAAATTAACAAAAAAACAAAAAGATGCTCTCACAAAATACGACAGTGAGAAAAAATATCCTCTTGCAGAAGCTGCTGATATTGTTAAAAAAATTACATCAGCAAAATTTGATGCATCAGTTGACCTGAATATTCACCTTGGTGTTGACCCCAGGAAAGCTAATCAAATGGTAAGAGGTATTGTTACACTTCCGCATGGAACTGGCAAAACCATTAAGGTTCTTGTACTTTGTTCTCCCGATAAAGAAGACGAAGCTAAAGAAGCTGGCGCTGATTATGTCGGACTTGAAGAATATGTCGAGAAAATTAAAGGTGGATGGACAGACATGGATGTTGTAATTACAACTCCCAATGTAATGCCGAAAGTTGGTGCATTAGGTAAAATTCTTGGCCCTCGTGGCCTTATGCCTAACCCGAAAGCCGGCACAGTTACTATGGATGTTGGAAAAGCTGTCGCAGAAGTGAAAGCTGGAAAAATTGACTTTAAAGTGGATAAGTATGGAATTGTGCATGGAGCAGTTGGAAAAGTTTCTTTTGATAAAGAAAAAATTGCTGAAAATGCACGTGAACTTATTCAAACTATTATTAAGCTTAAACCCCCGGCCGCTAAAGGAACTTATATTAAAAGCATTAACATGTCAAGTACTATGAGTCCTGGCATTAAGGTGGAAGCTAAATCAGTTACATTATAAAACTTATGTTATGCCTTTAATGGCTTACATTAAAAGAAGTTTGTGTATATGAAAAGAGAAGAAAAAAATCAGGTTATAGAGTCTATTGCAGAAAAACTTAAAAGCAATGAGATCTTCTATCTAACCGATACTTCTGAATTAAATGTTGAAACAATTAATAAACTCAGAAGACTTTGCTTTAGAAGAAAGGTGCAGCTTGAAGTAGTCAAAAATACATTGCTGAAAAAAGCTATGGAGCAAAGTGATAAAGAATTGGAACCTCTCTATGAAGCTCTTAAAGGGCCTACTTCAATAATGTTCTCTGAAACTGAAAATGTTCCTGCAAAACTTATAAAAGAGTTTCGCAAAGCAAGCCCAAAACCATTGCTGAAAGGTGCATATATTCAGGAAGCAATTTATATTGGAGATGATCAACTTGATCTTCTTGCCAGTCTTAAGAGCAAAGAAGAACTTATTGGAGATATCATAGGATTACTTCAATCACCTGCAACTAACGTAATTTCAGCACTTAAATCTGGTGGAAATACTATAGCAGGTGTCGTTAAAACATTATCAGAAAAACAAGAGTAGAAATTAAAAATTAATATTGAAACACTAAAATCAAATAAAAAATGGCAGATTTAAAAGATTTTGCAGAAAAATTAGTTAATCTTACAGTTAAAGAGGTTAATGAATTAGCACAGATTTTAAAAGATGATTATGGAATTGAACCTGCTGCTGCAGCACCTGTTGCTGTTGCTGCTGCCGGTGGTGCTGAAGGCGGCGCTGCTGAAGAACAAACTCAATTCGATGTTATTCTTAAAAGCCCGGGCGGCTCTAAACTTGCAGTTGTAAAACTTGTTAAAGAACTTACAAGCCTAGGCCTTAAAGAAGCTAAAGAACTTGTTGATGCCTCTCCAAAAGAATTAAAAGAAGGCATTACAAAAGATGAAGCCGAGTCTCTTAAAAAACAACTTGAAGAAGCCGGCGCAGAAGTTGAAATTAAATAACATCTGTAACTTTCTATAAAGATTAGACTTCTTTGATGATTCAAAGAAGTCTAATCTGTATTTCGTTTTTTTACGTATTGGCCTGTTTTTGTTTTTTCATAAACTTCAAATCTTCTAACCTTGGTTGCAAAAAATAATAAAAACTCAAGAATCAATTTCGCTTCAGTCAAACAAAGGTTTGATTATCCTGACTTTCTCGAAGTACAACTTAAATCCTTTCAGGATTTTTTTCAATTAGAAACTATTCCTGAAAATAGAAAAAATGAAGGACTCTTTAAAGTATTTGCAGAAAATTTCCCCATTTCTGATGCAAGAAATAATTTTGTGCTGGAATTCCTCGATTACTTTATTGACCCTCCTAAGTATTCAATCCAGGAGTGTATAGAAAGAGGGCTCACATATAGCGTGCCCCTGAAAGCTAAACTTAAGCTTTATTGCACAGACCCTGAACACGAAGACTTTGAAACTATTATTCAGGATGTGTACCTGGGAATGATACCATACATGACCCCTAAAGGTACATTCGTTATTAATGGCGCAGAACGTGTTGTAGTTTCGCAACTGCACAGGTCGCCGGGTGTATTTTTCGGTACAAGCATACATGCAAACGGAACCCAGCTCTATAGCGCAAGGGTTATACCGTTTAAAGGCTCATGGATCGAATTTGCTACTGACATTAATAATGTTATGTATGCATATATTGACAGAAAGAAAAAGTTACCGGTAACTACACTACTTAGAGCCATAGGCTTTGAAAATGATAAAGAAATTTTGGAAATCTTTAACCTCGCTGACGAAGTTAAAGTCTCCAAAACTGCTCTGAAAAAATGTGTTGGCAGAAAACTCGCTGCAAGAGTTCTTAGATCCTGGGTCGAAGACTTTGTTGATGAAGATACCGGAGAAGTCGTTTCTATTGAAAGAACTGAAGTTATTATTGACAGAGAAACAGTATTGGAAAATGATCATGTTGACTTGATTATTGATGCTGGTGTGAAAACTATCATTCTTCATAAAGAAGATATCAATCTTAGTGATTTTGCACTGATTTATAATACACTGCAAAAAGACACTACAAACTCAGAAAAAGAAGCTGTAGAATTTATCTACAGGCTTCTTAGAAATGCTGACCCACCCGATGACGAAACTGCAAGGGGAATGATAGAAAAATTGTTTTTCTCTGACAAACGCTACGACCTTGGAGATGTTGGCCGCTACAGAATTAACAAAAAACTTGACCTAAACACACCTGTTGATACAAAAGTTCTTACAAAAGAGGACATTATCTCGATTGTTAAGCACCTGATAGAACTGGTAAATGCAAAAGCTGATGTGGATGATATTGACCACTTAAGTAACAGGCGTGTAAGAACTGTTGGCGAACAATTATATGCCCAGTTTGGTGTTGGATTAGCCAGAATGGCCAGAACTATCAGAGAAAGAATGAATGTTAGAGATAATGAAGTATTTGCACCCATTGACCTTATTAATGCAAAAACTTTATCATCCGTTATTAATTCCTTCTTCGGAACTAACCAGTTGTCACAGTTTATGGATCAAACAAATCCATTGGCTGAAGTAACTCATAAGAGAAGAATGTCTGCCTTAGGGCCGGGCGGTTTGTCAAGGGAAAGAGCTGGTTTCGAAGTACGTGACGTTCACTTTACTCACTACGGAAGGCTTTGTACTATTGAAACCCCTGAAGGGCCAAATATCGGCCTTATTTCTTCACTTTGTGTTTATGCAAAGGTCAATGAACTGGGATTTATTGAAACACCCTACTTTAAAGTTAAGAATGGTAATGTTAACTTTAAAGAAAAACCACTCTACCTGTCGGCTGAAGAGGAAGAAATGAGTATAATCAGCCAGGCTAATGTGCCAATCAAAGATAATGGCGACTTTAAGGATGAAATGATTAAAGTTAGATACCAGTCTGACTACCCGATTGTTCCTCCTACTGATATTGAATTAATGGATGTGGCACCAAATCAAATTGCTTCAATAGCTGCTTCCCTTATTCCATTTTTGGAACATGATGATGCTAACAGGGCACTTATGGGTAGTAATATGATGAGACAAGCAGTACCTCTCGTAAACCCCGAAGCACCAATTGTTGGAACAGGCCTTGAAGCCAGGGTTGCAGAAGATTCAAGAGTGCTTATTCATGCCGAAGGTGACGGACTGGTTGAATATGTTGATGCGAATGAAATAGTAATCAGGTATTCTAGAAATGATGATGAAAAACTTGTTAGCTTTGATGACGATGTAAAGTCTTATAAGCTTACAAAGTTTACCAAAACAAATCAAAATACATGCGTAAACCTGAAGCCAATTGTTAAAAAAGGGCAAAAGGTTACTAAAGGACAACTTCTTTGTGAGGGTTATGCAACAAAGAATGGAGAGCTTGCACTTGGAAGAAACCTTAAAGTAGCATTTATGCCATGGAAAGGCTACAACTTTGAGGATGCAATTGTAATTTCTGAGAAAGTAGTAAAGGATGATGTATTCACTTCAATACATATTGAAGAATATTCAATGGATGTAAGGGATACAAAGAGAGGAGTTGAGGAACTTACCAGTGATATCCCGAATGTTAGCCTCGAAGCAATTAAAGACCTTGATGAGTATGGCTTAATAAGAGTTGGGGCAGAGGTTAATGAAGGAGATATTCTGATAGGTAAAATAACGCCTAAAGGAGAAACTGACCCAACACCGGAAGAAAAACTTCTAAGAGCTATTTTTGGAGATAAGGCTGGAGATGTTAAAGATGCTTCACTTAAAGCACCTCCTGCTACAAAAGGTGTTGTTGTTGATAAAAAGCTTTTTTCCAGAGTATTTAAAGACCGTAAAGCTAAAACAAAGGAAAAAATTGTTGTTGACAAACTTGATGAA
Source organism: Bacteroidales bacterium (assembly GCA_003557965.1). GTDB lineage: Bacteria > Bacteroidota > Bacteroidia > Bacteroidales > UBA7960 > PWND01. Next base: position 7,538 of record PWND01000251.1, read on the forward strand.
GAATTCCAAAAAGATATAGCCGAGCTGAAGTCGAAACTTATTGATAAGCTTATTGTTTTAGTTAGCGGAAAAACTTCACAAGGCGTTACTAATAATCTTAAGGAAGTTGTTGTTCCTAAAGGTACAAAATTTACACAAAAGATTCATCATTCAATTGATTATACAAGTATTAACCCAAATAACTGGACTACTGATAAAGAAAAGAATAGCCTTATCCGCGAATTAATTCATAACTTCTCGATCAAATATAAAGATTATTTAGGTGTATATAACAGGAAGAAATTTACTGCCACTGTGGGTGATGAACTTCCAACCGGCATAGTTCAGCTTGCCAAAATATATATAGCAAAAAAGAGGAAGCTGAAAGTTGGTGATAAAATGGCAGGCCGTCATGGTAATAAAGGTATTATTGCAAGAATTGTTAGGGAAGAAGATATGCCGTTTCTTGAAGATGGAACTCCTGTGGATATTGTGTTAAATCCTTTGGGAGTACCTTCCAGGATGAACCTTGGCCAGATTTATGAAACTGTTCTTGGATGGGCAGGAAGCAAACTAGGGCTTACATTTTCTACTCCAATTTTTGATGGAGCAAAAATTGACGTAATTAATGAATATGTATCAAAAGCTGAACTGCCTGAAAATGGAAAAGTTTATTTATATGATGGCGGAACAGGTGAAAGATTTGACCAACCTGCTACAGTAGGAATCATTTACATGATGAAACTTGGACACATGGTTGATGACAAAATGCATGCCCGCTCAATAGGCCCGTATTCTCTTATTACGCAGCAACCATTAGGTGGTAAAGCGCAATTTGGAGGACAAAGATTTGGGGAGATGGAAGTATGGGCACTGGAAGCTTTTGGTGCTGCAAATATTCTACAGGAGATCTTAACGGTTAAAAGTGACGACGTTATCGGTAGGGCAAAAGCTTATGAAACTATTGTGAAAGGCGAAAATATGACTACTCCGGGAGTCCCCGAGTCTTTCAATGTTTTGGTTCATGAACTTAGAGGCCTTGGACTAAATATAAAATTTGAATAATATCTGAACAACTGGCAATATTAGCTAAAATGGCTAATGGAACTTGTTGTTAGATGTATGTTTTTGTTTAACTGAGCTTATTAATTCATATAATTTTTACGATATATGGCTTTCAGAAAAGAATCCAACGTTAAAAGCAATTTCTCACAAATTACTATCAGCCTGGCCTCGCCGGAATCTATCCTAGAGAGGTCGCATGGTGAAGTATTAAAACCCGAAACCATTAACTATAGAACATATAAACCAGAGAGAGATGGTTTGTTCTGTGAAAGAATTTTTGGTCCTGTAAAAGACTGGGAATGTCATTGTGGTAAATACAAAAGGATTAGATATAAAGGTATTATATGCGACAGATGTGGTGTTGAAGTTACCGAAAAAAAGGTGAGAAGAGAAAGAATGGGACACATAAAACTTGTAGTTCCGGTTGCACATATATGGTTTTTTAGATCATTACCCAACAAAATTGGTTATTTGCTTGGATTACCTTCTAAAAAGCTTGACCAGATTATCTACTATGAAAGATATGTAGTGATTAACCCTGGCATTAAAGCAGAAGAACATAATTTTCTTGATTTTCTTACTGAAGAAGAATATTTCGACATTTTGGAAACTCTTCCAAAAGAGAACCAAATGCTCGAAAATGATGACCCCAATAAATTTATTGCAAAAATGGGTGCCGAGGCATTGCAGGAAATTCTTCAAAGGCTTGATCTTGACCAGTTGTCATACGAACTTCGGCATAAGGCAAATACCGAAACATCACAACAAAGAAAAGCTGATGCATTGAAAAGATTACAAGTAGTAGAGGCTTTTCGTGAATCGCAAAAAGTAATAGAAAATAAACCGGAGTGGATGATAGTTGATGTAGTTCCTGTTATACCTCCGGAACTAAGGCCATTGGTACCACTTGATGGTGGAAGGTTTGCAACTAGCGATCTCAATGACTTGTATCGAAGGGTTATTATTCGTAACAACAGGCTTAAACGCTTAATCGAGATAAAAGCACCTGACGTTATTCTTAGAAATGAAAAGCGTATGTTGCAGGAGGCTGTTGATTCTTTGTTTGATAATTCCAGAAAGACAAACGCTGTAAAAACAGAATCAAACCGCCCGCTAAAATCATTAAGCGACAGCCTTAAAGGAAAACAAGGACGATTCCGCCAGAATTTGCTGGGTAAAAGGGTTGACTACTCTGCAAGATCTGTTATTGTTGTTGGGCCGGAACTGAAACTTCACGAGTGTGGTATCCCAAAAGAAATGGCATCAGAGCTGTTTAAACCGTTTATTATCAGGAAAATGCTTGAAAGAGGCATTGTTAAAACTGTTAAATCAGCGAAAAAAATTGTTGACAGAAAAGACCCTGTAGTTTGGGATATACTTGAAAATGTATTAAAAGGACACCCGGTACTACTTAACCGTGCACCCACACTTCACAGGCTTGGTATTCAATCATTTCAGCCAAAGCTAATTGAAGGTAAAGCTATTCAGCTACACCCTTTGGTTTGTACTGCTTTTAATGCTGACTTTGATGGTGACCAGATGGCAGTGCACGTTCCACTTGGTAACGCAGCTGTTCTTGAAGCACAACTACTTATGCTGGCTTCTCATAATATCCTTAACCCTGCAAATGGTGCTCCTATTGCCGTTCCATCTCAGGATATGGTTCTTGGCTTGTATTATATGACAAAAGCCAGAAAAAATACACCTGAGTTTCCAATGAAAGGCGAAGGCTTAACATTTTATGGGCCGGAAGAAGTTATTATTGCATACAATGAAAAAGCTATTAACCTACACACTATTATTAAAGTAAAGGTAAAAGTTAAGGAAAATGATAAGCTTGTAGAAAAAATTGAAGAAACCACTGCAGGAAGAGTTTTGTTTAATCTTGTTGTTCCTGAAGAGTATGGTTTTGTTAATCAATTGCTTACAAAGAAAGCATTGAGGGATATTATTGGCGGCATAATGAAGATTACCGGAATTAGCCGTACATCAAAATTCCTTGACGATATTAAAGATCTTGGTTTTACCATGGCTTTTAAAGGTGGATTGTCTTTTAACCTTGGAGATATAATTGTTCCTGCTGAAAAGCAAATATTTATTGACCAGGCTAACCAGCAGGTTGACGAGGTTAGAGGCAACTACAGCATGGGATTCATTACTAATAATGAAAGATATAACCAGATTATTGATATCTGGACTCATATTAACGCCAAATTAACAAAAGTCTTAACAGAAAAAATTACTGCTGATAACCAGGGATTTAACCCTGTGTTTATGATGCTTGATTCTGGTGCAAGGGGCTCTAAAGAGCAGATACGTCAGCTTTCTGGGATGAGAGGACTTATGGCTAAACCTCAAAAATCCGGGGCAAAAGGTGGCGAGATTATTGAAAACCCGATTTTATCAAACTTTAAAGAAGGGTTATCTGTTCTTGAGTACTTTATATCTACACACGGTGCGCGTAAAGGTTTGGCTGATACGGCACTAAAAACAGCAGACGCAGGATATCTGACAAGAAGACTTGTAGATGTTGCACAGGATGTTATTGTTAATGAAGTTGATTGCGGAACTCTCAGAGGGTTAACCGCAACTGCCTTGAAGAACAATGAAGAAACTGTAGAAACTTTGCATGACAGAATTCTTGGCAGAACAACATTGCATGATATATATCATCCCAAAACCGGTGAACTTATTGTTAATGCCGGAGAAGAAGTTAATGAAGTAATAGCACAGGCTATTGAAGATTCTCCATTGGAGGCTGTTGAAATCCGTTCAGTACTTACCTGTGAATCAAAGCATGGGGTATGCTGTAAATGCTACGGTAGAAGCCTTGCTACAGGAAGAATGGTGCAAAAAGGCGAGTCTGTGGGTGTTGTTGCTGCTCAGTCAATTGGTGAGCCGGGAACACAGCTTACACTACGTACTTTCCACGTTGGTGGTACTGCTTCTAACATTGCAACTGCTTCAAAAATCAATGCAAAGTACGACGGTATTCTTGAAATTGATGAGTTAAGAGCTGTTCCATATACAAATTCTGAAGGCCGCGAATATATAGTTGTTATTGGCCGTTCGGCTGAAATGAGAATAGTTGATAAAAATACCCGTATGGTGCTGACAAGCCAAAACATTCCTTATGGCGCTAATTTATACTTTAATCATGGCGATGAAGTTAAGGGAGAAGACCTGGTTTGTGAATGGGACCCGTACAATGCTGTGATTATTTCGGAGGTTTCAGGTAAAGCCGTGTTTAATAATATGATAGAAGGTTCTACTTACAGAACCGATTCTGATGACCAAACAGGGTATTATGAAAAAGTTATTACTGAAACTAAAGATAAAACACGTAACCCATTTATTACCATTGTAAATGATGATGGTGAAATTCTTCGTACTTACGATATGCCTGTAGGAGCTCATATTGTAATTCCTGAAAATAAGAAAATTGAATCAGGTGCTGTAATTGCCAAAATTCCAAGAGCTATTGGAAAATCTGGTGACATTACCGGTGGACTTCCCAGAATTACAGAGCTGTTTGAAGCTAGAAATCCGTCTGATCCTGCTGTTGTTTCTGAAATTGACGGGGTTGTGTCTTTCGGCAAGAAAATAAAGCGTGGTAACAGGGAAGTTATTATTACCTCCAAAGCTGGTGATGAGAAAAAGTATCTAATACCATTATCAAAGCAAATATTAGCACAGGAAAATGACTTCGTGAAAGCAGGTACGCCTCTTTCTGACGGGCCTACTACACCTGCTGATATTCTGGCTATTAAAGGGCCTACAGCTGTTCAGGAGTATATAGTGAACGAAGTTCAGGATGTGTATAGAATGCAAGGTGTGAAAATCAACGACAAACACTTTGAAGTAATAGTAAGGCAAATGATGCGTAAAGTTACTATAGATGATCCTGGCGATACTAAATTCCTTGAAGGAGAAATAGTTAATAGAATTGACTTCATGGAAGAAAATGATTTAAGCTTTGGAAGAAAAGTTGTTGAAGACCCGGGTGATAGCACTCTTAAAGCTGGCCAGATTATTTCTGCGAGGAAACTCAGGGATGAAATTTCTGTGCTTAAGCGTAAAGATAAAAAGCTGATTGAAGCAAGGGATGCCAGGGGTGCCACAGCACGACAGCAATTACAGGGAATTACAAAAGCATCACTTCAGACGAAAAGCTTTATCTCTGCAGCATCATTCCAGGAAACTACTAAAGTTCTTACTGATGCCGCTGTGAATGCTAAAGTAGATACGCTTAACGGACTAAAAGAAAATGTTATCGTTGGGCACCTTATTCCTGCCGGTACAGGCCAAAGAGATTACGAAAACATTATTGTAGGCTCTATGGAAGAGTATAACCTGCTTATGGCATCTAAGAAAAAAGCTGAAACAGAAGAATAAATCTGATTTTAATAACTATTAATAACAAGATTATGACAGATCAAAAAAAACCTGATGGCAAAAAGCTGAATATTGAACTACCGGAAGAAGTTTCAAGTGGTATATATTCAAACCTTGCAATAATAACTCACTCTAATTCTGAGTTTGTAATAGATTTTGTAAGGCTAATGCCGGGAGTTCCAAAAGCGAAAGTTAAATCAAGAATTATTTTAACTCCTCAGCATGCTAAAAGGTTATTAAAAGCACTTAATGATAATATTAATAAATTTGAAAAAATGCATGGGCCAATTAAGGACATTGACCCTCAGGGTGGAATGCCAATGAATTTTGGCGGGCCCACAGCACAAGCATAAAAAAATATTTTTAACCAGGAAGCAGGGAAGTTTTAGTATTTAGAACTTCCCTGCTTTATTATAACCTTGTTTATAACGCTGTTTTCACTGTATAATGAAATAATATATGCTCCCTTTTCAAGGAATGTTAAGTCTAAAACTATTTCATCCCTCCCGGTAATATTTACATGCTTTGAAAGTATTGTAATTCCTTTAATACAGCTTATTTTTATTTTTTTAATGCTTCTTTCCGGCTTAACCCAAATATTGTTTTTAAATGGATTAGGATATACATTCATATCGTTATAACTCATATTACCCGAAATAAAAACACCTTCTTCTGCATATATGTATGATGTTTTGGTTTTCTCATCACTGCCAAGAATATTTGTTGCAGTAAGGCTAACATCATAATAACCCGCCTCAGTAAATGATATTACTGGTTCAACAGAATTATTTGTTGTTTCTTCATGGTACTCAACATTATTTGGGGAGAATGTCCAGTGATATTGGTTATATTCATGAGAGGGGCCGGAAAGGTTGCTAAAGAATACAGTATCACCAATAATAACCTCGTTGCTATCTACTGTAAAGTCTGCAACCGGCGGTTCAGGGTCAGGCCTGTAAATATCCCTATATCTTATCATTACAGGGATTTCGTATTCCTTGCTATCACTCAGCATTGTAATTACTTCCATTACAGGAAGCTTTTCATCTTTTGCAATCCATTTGTATTCAATCCTTGTACTTTCAAATACTATTGGCTCCTCAAAATCTTCATGATACAAACTGTCTTGCCGGTAAACCTTAGTTCGTATTCTTAAGCACTCAAACTCACCATAAGGCGTGATTACACTTCCCCAACCATCGCCATGATTAATTCTGTACCCCTGGATTCGATAATATATGCTATCACCAAATGCCTCACTTCCATAATATGTGGTTGAATCTCTGCTTCCAAATTCAAAGGGAAACATAAAAACCTGGTCAACATCTGAAAACTCAAACGGTATAGGGAAGTTGTTATAAACCAATACATAGCCATTAGACTCAAGTTCATTTGAAGACTTATTAAAAACTTCATAAATGTTATCAAGGCCTTCAAAACCTCCAAATTCATCATCAAGTATCATGTCATAGATACTCCTGCTATAAGAGTTGAATCCAAATATAATTCCCAAATACGGATTAATTTCTGTGATAGAAATGTATTCCTCAATATCCTGCGAAAGATGCTGTACATGAGAAAAATCCCAGTAAAAATCTTCGCCGCTATCCTGGTAGGAGGTTATAATATCCGGGAGAGTTGTACTGTACCTTAAAGTATCACCTGAATCAGGAAAATCATCATATGTAAGAGTAATTTGTGTATAAGTTACATTGTTAAAAATAATTAGCAAGCTGAACAGTAGTAGTTGTTTCATAATAATGTTAAATATAATGATTTTCATCTGTGTAAATTAGTGTTATCAAGCTGAATATTAGTATTATGCGTATTCATGTATTCAATTTAAGTTGCTTTTATCCCGATGGAACTCTCATGATTACACATGCACTTTTATATATGTTTAGTAGATGAGGGGTTCATCTTAATTTATTAAATCAAAGATAGCAGAATTTTATTGAAACATTAAATCAAAGCTAATTAGAAACTACCTACAGGGATTTCCAGATTCGGGTTTGGGCTATTTTAACCGGAAGTATCGGGTTTGGCAGATTTTCTGCTATTTACACTCCATAATATTTCCTGCAATTTGCATCAGGCTAATCTCTGCCATTTTTGCCTGGTATTGTATTGAAAGCTTACGTTCCTCTGCTTCAAGCAGGTTTTTTTGCACTTCCCTGAGTTCAAAGCCTGATAAAGCCCCAAGGCGATACCTTTCAAATGCAATATCAAGATTCTCCCTGGCTACATCAAGATTCTGGGTTTCAAGCTCAAGTAAACGAAGGTTATTTGTGTATGCGTTATAAATTGTAATTAAGTCAGCAGTAACATTCTGAATAGTTTCCTCAAGGCTTAGTTCCCTGTTTTCTACTTCTATTCTTGCATTTGCTTTTTGCCTCCTTACATTGCCTCCGTCATAAATATTCCATCCCAAAGTAATGCCGTAATTCATGCCCCAACTATGCTGATTTGCTAAAGTTCCGCTTTGATAAGTATTGTAATTATAACCGTAACCTGTGTTAAGATTTACATAAGGGTAATGCCTTGAACGTGCAATATCAAGATTATATTCAGATAGCTGGACCTGCTTTTGAGCGGCAAGAATTGAAACATTCCACTGAATAGCTTCAGAATATAACTCATCATAAGTAAGGTCAGGGTTAACTACGATAGTGGTATCAACAGGAATATTAACGGCCGACAAGTCTTGTTCGGCAATTATTTCGCTTAGTCTTATTTGTGATGCTCTGAGTACTTCATGTTGCCGTTCAAGCCGTGAACTGTCAGCATTAAGGTTAACCTGAGCTTGCAGTAACTGAACTTTTGATCCTGAGCCTAATAAAAAGTGCTCCTGCTCAATTCTTACCCGCTCTCGCGATAAATCAACTGCGTATTGTAAATTGCTGAAAAGTCGTTTTTGCTGAATGTAAAAATAATACTCAGAAGCGAGCATTGCTATTATGTTTTCAATAGAGATTCTTGTATTGAGTTGTGCAACATTTTTCAGCTCACTAAGCTGCTTATACCTGACATGTCCCCGGAGGCCTTCAAAAACAAGCCAGTTTGCCTGTAATCCGCCAAAAGCACTGGTGTTATGGATGCTTCTCAGGCTGGCAGAAGTCTCATCAATAAATGTCTGCTCAGAATTGTTGAGATTACCCGAAAATGATGACCTGAGATCAAGTGTAGGCAAAAGTCCTGCATTGCCACGACTGAAATTGTTAACAGCTATTCTTTCTTCATTAGACATAATTCTTATTGAAAAATTACGATCCAGTGCAATATCAATAAATTCTTTAAGGCTATATGTGTTTTCCCGGGCTGCTAATACTCCGGAAACAGATACCAGGAAAAAAAAACTAAGCAGAAACAGTTTCAATATCTTCATCATCAATATTTTTTTTAGCACTTGAAATATAAGAATAAATTGCAGGCACCACATATAAAGTGAGGAATGTTGAGATTATTAAACCTCCAATCACAGCTATACCCATAGCTGCCCGCCCCTGGGCACCTTCGCCTAATCCAAGGGTAAGCGGAAGGACTCCTAATATTGTTGAGAGGCTTGTCATTAAAATTGGCCTGAATCTGGCAGCAGCAGCAAATTTAATTGCTTCGAGCTTTTCGTAGCCCTTTTGTTTTCTTTGATTTGCAAATTCAACCATTAAAATTCCGTTTTTAGAAACAAGGCCTATTAGCATGATAATCCCTATCTGGCTAAAGATATTCATTGTAATATCGAAATACCACATAAAGAATAAAGCTCCGGTTAAAGCGAGAGGCACTGTAAACATTACAATCAACGGATCGCGAAAACTTTCAAACTGCGCTGAAAGCACAAGGAAAATTAAGACAAGAGCCAAAACAAATGTAAACATCAGGCTTGTAGCGCTTTCCATAAAATCCCTTGAATCACCTGCCAGTGCTGTTCTGAATGTATCATCAAGAACCTCATCAGCAATACGATACATTTGTTCAATCCCATCGCCTATAGTATATCCCGGAGCCAGCCCTGATGAAACAGTAGCTGAAACAAAACGGTTATAACGAAACAATTGTGGCGGCGCTGTTTGTTCCCGGAGGCTCACAAGATTATCAAGTTGAATCATGTCTCCACTATGGTTCCTTACATAAAGAGACTTAAGGTCAAGAGGTTTATTCCGGTTTGCACGCTCAAGTTCACCAAGTATCTGGTATTGCTTCCCATGCATAAAGAAATAGCCAAACCTCTGGCCGGAAAGAGCAAGCTGAAGCGTTTGCCCGATGTTCTGAGTTGACACTCCCATTAAATTTGCCTTGTCACGGTTAATTATAACTTGTAACTCCGGCCTTGTAAACCTTAGATTAACATTTGCCATTTGCAATATGTCGCAATCATCCACCTTTTCCATAAATACCGGCAACACTTCTCTAAGCCTTTCAATATTTTGAGCCTGAAGCACAAACTGAACCGGCATCCCCGACCTTCTACCACCAAAAGTTGATTGCTGTATAACAAAAGCTCTTGCACGTGTCATCTTGCTTACTTCAGCAGACAACTGATCAGCAATCTCCTGTTGACTCCTTTCTCTTTGAGAAGGGTGAACAAGAATTACCCTGACATTAGCCCATGAACCAAACACCATGTAAATAACACCTTCCACTTCAGGAACTTTTTCCATAACCATTTCTGCAATATCAAAAATGTAATCGCGGGTAAACTCAAAAGTAGCACCTTCAGGAGTTTGAGCATTAATAGTAATCATTGAACGGTCTTCAAGTGGTGCCATTTCAGCGGGAATATTACTGTATAGCAGGAAAATCAAGCCAACCGTTCCTAACAATATGGGAAAAACAAGCCAGCGGCGGTTTAAGAATTTTTCCAGAGAATTTTTGTAAGTACTATTAAGCTTTTCAAAAAACCCTTCTGTTTTATGATAAAAAGCACTACGCTTCTTCCTTTGCTTAAGGATTTTTGTAGATAACATTGGAGTAAACGTCAAAGCTACGAAAGAAGAAATTGCAACTGCCCCGGCAATCACAATACTAAATTCACGAAACAGCCTCCCTGTCATACCTTCAAGAAAAACAATAGGAATAAATACAGCAATCAAGGTTATAGTTGTAGCAATAATTGCAAAGAAAATTTCTTTAGCACCTTCCAAACCTGCCTGTTTTGGGGTCATACCCTTTTCAATCTTTACATAGATGTTTTCCATCATTACGATAGCATCATCCACAACCAGTCCAATGGCAAGCACAATAGCAAGCAAGGTAAGCACATTAATTGTAAAACCGGCAATATACATGATAAAGAAAGAGCCCACAAGAGAAACAGGAATAACGAGTATTGGAATCAGGGTAGTACGCCAGTCACGAAGAAACAGGAAAATAATCACCATTACGAGCATAAAAGCTATAAAAATGGTATTACGCACTTCAGATATTGAAGACCTGATATAAGTTGTATTATCAAAACCAATCTGATAAAAAACATCATCCGGAAGGTCAAGTTTTATTAGTTCAAGCCTTTCATAAACCTGGTCAGCAATATCAATATGATTTGATCCGGGTTGAGGGATGATAGCCACGCCAAGCATTGGAACCCTGTCGCGCATCAGGATGCTGCGCAGATTTTCAGAGCCTAACTCGGCCCTTCCAATATCCTTAAATCTAATCACCTGGTCTTCTTCATGCCTGATGATAAGATTATTAAATTCTTCCGGTGTTGTAAGTAGCCCCAGGGTGCGAATTGTAAGTTCTGTGGTAGTTCCTTCAATACTTCCGGATGGGAGCTCAACATTTTCTCGTGCAATAGCATTTCTGACATCAAGAGGGGTAAGGTTATATCCTGCCAGCTTTGCGGGGTCCATCCAAAGCCTCATGCTCCAGCGTCGTTGGCCCCAAATTGGCACAGAGCTAACACCATCAATGGTTTGAAGCCTTTCCTGGAAAGATAGTTCAGCAATTTCAGATAGCTCTTCTAATGAGCGCCTGTCGCTCTGGATGTTTACAAACATGATTGGGCTGGCATCAGCGTCAGCCTTAGCAACAACCGGAGGGTCAACATCTCTTGGCAGCCTGCGTTGTGCCTGGGCTACTTTGTCACGAACATCATTGGCAGCAGTTTCCATATCAACACTAAGCTCAAACTCAACTGTAATATTACTGCTTCCCTGTCGACTAACACTGGTTATTGACCTTATCCCGGGTACTGCATTTATAGCTTGCTCAAGAGGTTCTGTAATCTGGGCATCAATAACATCAGAGTTTGCACCCGGATAGCTTGTCCTAACTGAAATAATCGGCGGATCAACGCTGGGAAACTCTCGTACACCAAGAAACGTCATTCCAATTAACCCAAACAGCAGAATAATTATTGTCAACACAGTTGACAGTACCGGCCGTTGTATGCTTATTGATGAAAGGATCATTGAAAATCAGTTTATTTAATGTTATCAATTACTAATGGCATTCCCTGCCTGATTTGTAAAATACCGGTTGTAACAACTGTATCCCCGGCTTGCAGGCCAGACCTGATTTGTATCATATCTTCTGTTCTAAGCCCTGTAGAAACATATATTGATTCTGCTCTTCCGTCACGATAAACAAACGCCCTGTCTCCCTCCATCTCGGGGATTAGTGCTTCTGTGGGTATAGACAGAGCATCAGGTATTTCGGTCAATTCAAGCTGAATAGCAACAAAGCGGCCGGGTTTAATTCTTTCCCGGGGGTTGCAATACCTGGCTCTTACAACTATATTTCGGGTTCTGATATCAACCATCGGTTCTACAGCGTAAACATTTGCAATAAGAGTATCAGTAACACCATCAACAGTAAATTTTATCGGGTTTCCTGGCTTAATTTCCCCTGAATATCTCTCCGGAATTGCAAATTCAATTTTCAAAGGATCATTTTTTATAAGCCTTGCAATACGGGTATTTACGTTAACAAAAGCTCCCTCGCTTACATACCTGAGGCCTATAACCCCATCAAAAGGTGCTCTGAGCTCGGTTTCGGCTATCCTGGCCTCAATGAGCTTTATATCAGCCTCAATTGATTGCAGCTCTGTTACTACCTGGTCATAGCTTTCCTGGCTAATTGCATCACGCGAAAGCAGGCTGCGCTGCCTGAACTCTCTTTCTTCAGCAAGTTTTTTTTGAGCCTGTAGTTTAAGAAGCTGTGCTTGTAAAGGCTTATCATTAATCTTTGCCAGCAATTGGCCCTTTTTTACCCTTGTGCCTTCGTCAAAATATAGATTTACAAGCTTACCCGAAGCCTCAAAGGAAAGCTCAACCTCTTCGTCAGGCAGCAAAGTTCCTGAACTGTTAATTATCTCAATCAAGCGCTCAGGCTTAAGTACGATTGCATCAACATTTAGTGCTCGAGGCCCTGAAGCAGGCAGTGATCCCGGATCATCATTACTCCCCGTAAAGATATGTCCGAATTTCGGAAATAAAATAATTACTGCTATCACAACAACAATAATTATTATTAGATATGGCCGTGTTTTTTTACTCATCCTGTTTAAAAATTATCGCAAATAATTAAACTATAAATTTGACAAAATGTTTAATTTAAATCTTTCTTTATCATAAAATTATAAAAGTTATAATACCCGTAAATTAATGAATATAATAACGAGAAAGATTTTTTAAACTCTATTGCGGAAGTTCAACTTATCAAGTCCAAAAGTAAAGAATCATTATGTATGATGCTGTTAATTAATATTAAATGAAGCAATCAGGCTAAGTTTTTGAATTTAAGCTGGTGTTTCTGTATGATGTTTAAAAAAACATACCAGTGTCAAAAAATTTACTAAATTAGCCGCCAATACCATAAATAAAAAGCCATATTAAAATTAAAATGTTACACGGAACAAAAAGAACAACAGTATTTTTTACTCATCCACTTTTTTTATCTCTACTGCCTGCTATTCTTATTTTTTGGCTTTTACCTCTTAATCTTAAGCCATATTTTCTGGAAATTAACAAGCACACAACGCTTAGTGAAGATGTATTTATGTGGTATGATGATTTAAATGGAAATGGATTTTCTGAAAAGATTTATTTAAGAGACTTAGGAGACAGGACAATGCTTGTTATTAGTAATCATGAAGGTGTTGTTTATGATCAGTGGAACTTCTATGGGAATACAAAGTTTATGAATAAAAAATGCTTGTATATTTCAGGTGATTATAATGATAACGGAAATAAAGAAATTTTTGTTTTTACTTTATCAAATGATAGTGTTTTTCTTCATGCGATAGAAAGCCTTAACAATTCTCGGCTAATGATAAACAGGAGGTTTATTGTTAAAGCCGGACCTGGCTTGGCGCGACCAGACCCCTTTATAATTCCCGCAGAAATGGATGATTTAAATGGAGATGGGAAAAAAGAATTAATCTTTGGAGTATCTGCAGGTTTTTCCAAATATCCCAGAAATGTATTTGCTTATTATATTGACAAAGACTCCCTTGTAATCTCGCCTGAATCATTTTATCATATACACAGTATTAAACAAGCTGATATAACCGGTAATGGAATCAAAGAAATAATTTTATCCGGACAGGCTTCGTCAAACGTTAAGCAAGCAGAAGCAAAATTTCACGACTTTAGTAATTGGATAATGGTATTGGATGCAAATCTTGAGTTTTTGTTTGAACCAATTGAAGTTCCGGGTAGAATTAACTATTTGTATTCGGAGGCTATTCTTAGCGACAACAATTACCAACTGGTCTGTGTTTTAACTAATAACAGAAGTGGCGGAGAATCCGTAATATATTTCGTTAATTCAGAAGGCCAGATTACAAAAAAACTTAATATTGATGATTTAATACGTACAGCATTTAAAATAAACAATTCTCTTTTAGCGATTTCAATTGAGAATAAAGGGCTTTACATTTTTGATAAAAACTTAAGACAAAAATATTTTTTTCCCGATATTCAAGTATCATTTTTAATTAAAGCTGATTTAAATAATAATGGTAGAGATGAAGTTATTATTAATGATGGGCTGAATAAAAAACTTTATGTGTCTGATTCAAATTTACGTAAATTTGTATCAGTTAATATTGATTGGTTGAGCTCCAATAATGTACTTTTACTGTCGCTTAATCACCGAGGTGTAGAATCCCCTGAAATTAGCCTGCAAATAGGGAGGCAACACTATCTCATAGAATATAAAGAAAATCCCAACCTGATTTTTACTTATCTTTTGTTTTTACCCACCTATTTAAGTGTGCTTGGTTTTACTATGCTAACCAGAAGGATACAAAAAGAACAAATTTATAAGAAGCAAAAAATCGAAAAGAAAATCACTGAGTTGCAGTTAAATCTTCTGAAAA
>PWND01000077.1 GCA_003557965.1 Bacteroidales bacterium
CTTATCTTAATCAGCAGCTTTTCAGAGTTTGGATCGAAAATGTCAAGTTGTTTGGTATCATAACCTGACTTTAATAAATCTGCGGTTAGTATTACTTTTCCTTTTTCAGTAAATTTTACAGCATTGGAAATTAAATTGTTTATAACCTGGTTGATTCTAAACTCATCTATCATTATGTATTTTGGTAATTCTGCATCTGTTTTGGTTTCGAACTTAATAGGTTTGTTGCATATATTGTGGAAAAAATGTTTGGCATTGCTTATGACTGAAGGCAAACTGGAAAGCTTCTTATTAAGTGTGATTTTTCCTGCTTCAATTTTTGAGAAATCCAAAACCTGGTTTATTATTTCCATTAAGTTTTCACCGGTATGTTTCAATGTGTTGAGATACTCCACCTGTTGTGGGTTTAATGGAGTTTTTTCAAGTATTTCTATCAAGCCCATAACGCCGGTAAGCGGGGTTCTGATCTCATGGCTCATATTGGCCAAAAAACTTTGCTTAAATTTTGCTGATTCTTTAGCTACTGAAATTTGTTTTTCCAGCTTACTTTTTTCAATAATTGAGCTTTTATCTTCTATCAGGCCAATTCCACCTTCTACTTCACTGTTTTTTGATTTTACAGGTGTAAACAGTAACCTTACAGGTGTGGTTTTATTGGCTGTAACTGAAGAATAGTTGCCTTCAAAGGAAGCAGCTTCGCCGGCAATTACCTTGTTAACTACTTCAACAATTCTTTTATCGGGCAAATTAAGCATATTTAATCCAATAAGATCAGCCTTTGACGACCCAATAATATCGACAAAAGCATCATTGCACTCGGTAATGATGCCATTAGTGTCGAAATGTATTATTCCCAGGGGAGCCTCTTCAAAAAACAGCCTGTATTTTTGTTCACTTTTCTGAATGTCATATAGTAATTGTTTCCGATCAGTAATATTTCTGCTTACACCATGAATGCCTGATAAATTTCCATTTTTGTCATAAAGGAAAGAAACATTCATTCCTACCCAAATAGTGCTGCCATCTGCTTTATACTGTTCAACTTCAATAATTTCCGATTTGCTCTTGTCATAACCGGGTTGATTATGTTGCTCATACTCTCTTTTAAAGGTTGACTTAAATAATTCTATAGATTCTTTGGTAAAACGTTTTTCCAGTGGAAGCTTTTTGTATTTTTCGGCCGAAATCCCTGTGATTTTTTCAATAGATGGGCTAATATATTTGAGCTTAAAGTTTAAATCTGTTACCCAAACAATATCTGATATGTTTTCCGTAATTAGCTTATACTCTTCTTCGCTTTTTTGTAGTTTTTGTTCTGCAATATTCCTTTTTATTGATAGTGCTGCCAGGTGAGAGTATGCCTCCAATAGGCCTTTTTCAGGCTTTTGCTGGTTTTTTTTAAAAGCCAGTATTGTTGTACCGTGAAGTTTTCCTGATATAATGTGAGCAATCCCCCAATAATCAGAAAAACCTGTGGCACTTTTTATAGCTTGGCCAATACTTACAGGTATTGCGCCAAAAGTAGCCTCATTAAGTGAATTGCTGTAACCAATTTTTTCACTAATTATTTTTTGATAATGTTCTTCACTGACAGGAGAAGCAGTATCGAGAATTTTTTTCCCGGCAACTTTAACAGCTTTATTTAAAAGCACATTGTCAATCTCAATTTTTTTTAAAACTAATGCATGCCTGTCATCATCGTAAATATTGAAAGCGGCCATTTTAGCCCCGGAATAGCTTTTTATGTTTTCTAACAAAACAGGTATAACGCTATCGCCCACTTCAAGTTCGGCAAGTTGAAAAGAAAGTGAACTTAGAAATGAACTTACATTTTCAGCAGTATACTTATGTTTAGTTAGTTTTTTTTCCATAATTAATTTGCCGGTTTAGTATTTCTCAAAGCTATTATTTAGGGTTTAGAATATACATTGCAATTTTTTCAAGAGGCAAAACTTTGTTGGCTGCGTCTAAGTTAATTGCTTCTTTAGGCATGCCGAATACCACGCATGTTTTTTCGTCCTGGGCAGCTGTTTTTGCACCGGCTTCTTTCATTTCCAGCAGCCCTTTAGCACCATCAGCGCCCAGGCCGGTCATAATTACTCCAATAGAATTTTTTCCTGCGTACCTGGCTGTTGACCTAAAGAGAACATCAACAGACGGCCTGTGCCTGTTTACCAGGGGGCCGTCTTTTACTTCTACATAGTACCTGGCGCCACTTCTTTTCAGCAGAGTATGTTTATTACCCGGAGCAATTAAGGCTTGTCCTTTTAACACGGAGTCGCCGTTTTCAGCTTCTTTAACAGTTATTCGGCAAAGTGTATTTAATCTTTGAGCAAAAGATTTTGTAAACATTTCAGGCATGTGCTGAACAATAACAATTCCAGGCGAATCAGGAGGCAGTACTTCGAGTAGTTCTTTTAAAGCTTCAGTACCACCTGTTGAGGCGCCAATTGCAACTACAATTTCAGTAGTTTTTAACATGCTTTTGCTCCCCGGATAAGCCGGTATTACAGCGTCTGCTGATAGTTTTGGGGCAACTTTTTGCATTTTATCCGGAGATTCTCTTCTTCTGCCTACTTTTTTGATGTTAGCTTTGGCTGATGCCTTAACGGCATCACAAAGCCTTATTTTTGATTCTTCGTAAAATTCCCTGCTTGATAACTGAGGTTTTGTGATTATCTCTACAGCACCATATTCAAGTGCCCGCATTGCTGTTTCTGTACCATCCGCTGTTAAACTTGATATTACAACCACAGGCAAAGGATGTTGTTGCATTAGTTTTTTCAAAAATGTTAGACCATCCATGCGTGGCATTTCAATATCTAATGTAATAACATCAGGAACTTCTTTTTGAATTTTTTGTGCGGCATAGTAAGGGTCTGCTGCAGTACCAATAACTTCTATTTCTTTATCAGCAGATAATACATCTTTTAATGCCTGCCTTACTACTGCGGAATCATCCACAATTAATACTTTTATCTTTTTGCTCATATTATATTTAATTATTCATTGTTTTCAACTCTATAGTTATCTTTTTAATGGATATTAGAATTTTCTTTAACCACAGTGTTCACTGAGTTTTTACACAGAGTTTCACAGAGAAACTGCAAATTCTTTTTCATCAGTTGCCGGTTGCTTTTTATCTGTGTAAATCTGTTTAATCTGTATCATCTGTGTTTCTATTGCTAACTGAATCATTTTTTTCTTTAACCACTGAGGTACATGTTAAATCCGAAATCCCAAATCCGAAATCCCCAATTCCCCAATCACATCAGCTTTGCCCGCTGATATTGTTTATGAATTTTTGCAATACAGCGCCGGTGGCAGTGTTAAATTGTATTTTCCGGCCGACTTTGCCGCCAACACTTTGTCCCGAAATTTTTATGCGTTGCTCTTCCAGCACCTGGTAGGCAACTTGTATGTTTCTTTCCCCGATCAGGAACTGGCTGACTTGCGTATTTATAACCTCGCCACCTCCAAAAACTTTAGCAATCAAATTACTTTTTTTACAACCAAGGTTTTGCATTTTTATTACCAGCCTTTCAATTGCGATATTGCCATGCTTTGGAGATGCCAGCCCTACGCCATTCCAAAAAGGCAACATATAATGATTTATTCCGCCAACCTTTGTAATAGGGTCGTACAAGCATACTGCAACACAGGAGCCCAGTATTGTATTTACCAAATGAGGCTCTGTTGATGCAAAAAGCGTAGAAGGGTATAAAAAATGAGTTTTTATTTCCATTAGAAAACGTTAAAATAATTCACCTTCATCACCATCAAACATAAATTCATTGCCATCATCGGAGGTAGCATCTATTGAGTCAGACATATCTCCTGAGGGCAGCTTTATTGTAAAAACAGTTTTTTCTTCGGGCTTACTATCTAATGATATATCACCATCAAGCAGGTCAATTATAGCTTTGTTAACTGACAAACCAAGGCCATGGCCCCTGTTAACTGAATTAATACCTGTGTCTAAACGTTTAAACCTGTCAAAAATAATTTGCTGGTTTTCTTCTGATACACCAATGCCAAAATCAGTAACTGAAATACATAACTTATTGTCTTCTACCCATGCTTTTATAATAGCTTCACTATCGCTATGGCTGTACTTAATAGCATTATTAACAAGGTTAGACAGTATTATTCTTAATTTTTCCGGATCTGTAAGGAAGTAAAAACTTTTTTCTATTCCCGGGCTAACTTCAATTTCGTAATTTAGCTTTACGCCTTTTTTGTCGGATTCATATTTAAATGATTGTATTGTATTTTCTATAACCTGGTTTATATCCACATTCATAATTTCGGGCTTCCATTCGCCTGCCTCCAGTTTGGCAGCAGCAAAGATGTTTTTTAGCTGAAAGTCAAGATTAAATGCTTCTGAATGTATAAGCTGAACCATAGAAATTACTTTATCCCAACTTTCTCTTTTAGCATCTAATATGCTACGGCTAAGGCCAAGTATAGCAGCAAACGGGTTTATTATTTCATTTGTGATGTTTGAAATAAAATGAGTTTTTAATGCTTCAGACTCTTCAAGCTTAGCATTAACTTCCTTAAGCTGCTTTGTTAGTTTTTGCAACTGAACCAGTGATTTTTTATTGTCAGTAAATCTTTTTTCCAGCTCCTGAAGTAATTGTTCGTCTGATATTTTGTTTGTCATATTTTTTTGATTTACGATGTACGATTTAACTTTTCACTTTTAACTTTTCACTTTTAAACTTTCATAAAAACAGTTGGTTTTAGCTGAACCAGTGGTACTTCCATCCCTGTAATTGATTCACTGTGCCCGAGGAAAAAATATCCGCCTGTTTTTAGTTTAGTACTTAGCTTATTTATTACTTTTTGTTGTGTTGGCCTGTCAAAATAAATCAAAACATTTCTGCAAAAAATAACATCAAAATATTCATTTATGTTATAGTTTTCATCCATGAAGTTGAGCCTTTGATAAGATGCCTTTTTTCTGAGTTCAGGAATAATTCGCACTGTGGGTTTTGTTCTGTTTTTCGATCTTAAAAAATATTTTTTCTTAATTTCCATAGGGATGTTAACAACCCTTTCTTCCGGATAAACAGCATCAACAGCTTTTTGCAGGATTCTGAAAGAAATATCGGTTCCAAAAATGGAAAAGTCAAAGTTTTTATGTTTTTCAAAGAATTCAGATAACACAATACCAAGTGTATAAACTTCTTCGCCGCTAGAACATCCTGCACTCCATACTTTTAATGTTTTATTTGGCTTTGTTTTATTTTTTAATAAAAATTCAGGTAATACTGTGTTTTTTAAAAATTCAAAATGTGCAGGTTCCCTGTAAAAATCTGTTTTATTGGTAGTAACAACGTCTATCATGTGTATCAACTCCATAGCTTCACCTTCTTTGCTAAAAACAAAGTCACAATACTCTTCATAGGAAGCCATTTTTAACTCCCTTAGCCTTTTTTGAAGCCTGCTTTGCAGCATAACTCTTTTCACGGGTTGCATTTTTATTCCGTATTCAGAATTTATGAATGAACTTAATTTTTCAAAAACTTTATCAGGCATTTTTAATTTATAAATAGCTGACAAAGAATTTAATGATTCTTCATTTTTTTTGCTGGCTACTTTTTCTGACATTGTTGTAAAAGTTGATATTGTTATTTAATAAAACCCCGGAGGTTATTTTAACCTCCGGAGTTATTTCCAGTATTAGAATTTTTCGTACTCGTCGTCTTTTGCTTTACCTAAATCAAGGTTTACCCCTTTTTTCTCATCTTTATTTTGAGCTTTAGGTTTTTCAGGATTTTGTTTCTTTGTTTCCTGCTGAGTAAATGAAAAGTCTTTAGCCTTATTGTCATCAAAACTTACAGCTTTCTTTTGCATTTGGTGAGTTTTCTTTTTCATTTTTGATTTATCTTCATCAATTTTGAAATAAGATACCATATCCAGAAGCTGGTCAGCCTGGCTGGCAAGTTCTTCACTGCTGGTAGCCATTTCTTCGCTGCCTGCTGCATTTTGCTGAGTAACCTGGTTCAACTGCTGAATAGCAGAGTTAACCTGGTCGGCGCCTGAGTTTTGCTCAATACTTGCTGCAGCAACTTCCTGTATCAGCTTAGTTGTTTTGTCAATTTCAGGTATCAGGCTTTGCATCAGGCTACCGGCTTTTTCGGTAACATTAACACTTTCAGAGGCCAGTGCATTAATCTCGTCAGCAGCAACCTTACTATTTTCGGCTAATTTGCGGACTTCAGCAGCAACTACTGCAAATCCTTTTCCATGCTCACCTGCGCGTGCAGCTTCAACAGCAGCATTAAGCGCAAGAATATTGGTTTGCCTTGAAA
>PWND01000260.1 GCA_003557965.1 Bacteroidales bacterium
GCCGACTTATATGGTGGCCCGGAAATTTCTGCATTAAATGTAAACCAAAACGTGGAGCCCTGCCCTTTTTGGCTTACCAGTCCAATTTCACCTCCAAGTATTTTCGTAACTTCTTTACAAATTGACAAACCCAGGCCTGTTCCCTCAAATGCTTTATCTAATTCATGTTCTATTTGGTAAAATGGCTTGAAAAGCTTTTTCTGTTCTTCTTTGCTAATTCCTTTTCCGGTATCGCTAACAGAAATTTTTATCATGCATTTTTCGCCGGGCTTTAAAGATTCAGGAATTGATGTTTTATCAAGCGATATGTAAACCCCAACCCTTCCTTTTGATGTATGTTTTACAGCATTAGATATAAGGTTAGATATTATTTGAAACAGTTTATTTTTATCTGTGACTACGTATTCAGGTACATCTTCTTCAATAAATTTATTAAAATCGAGGTTATTCTTGCATATAGAAAAAAAATATTCTTCAGCCTCAATCAGTAGTTCTTTCATTGAGAACAAAACTTTGTTTACTGCATATTGTCCGGCCTCAATTTTGGAATAATCAAGAACCAGGTTAATAGTTTCTTTTAGGTTTTCTCCTGACCTGATAAGAGTTTGCAGATATTCTGTTTGTTGATCATTAAGTTTTGTTTTGTTAAGAATTTCAGCCATGCCCATTAAGCCGGTAAGTGGTGTTCTGATTTCATGGCTCATATTTGCAAGAAACTTCTGTTTAAACTCAACAGATTTTTTTGCCACCTCAACCTCTTGTTGTAATAACCACTGCTCCACTCTTCTTTTTTCTCTTCGACTTACCAGCCTTTTTCTGTAACTAATTAATCCGGCAGCTAAAGAAAGAGCTAAAACAACATAGATCAGGTATGCCCACCAAGTGTGCCACCATGGAGGCATGATTGTAAAATGATATTCAAGCACATCACTCAGAACTGTTTCGCTGTTCATTGCTCTTACTTTAAATACATATTTTCCTGATGGCAAATTACCATAATGTGCTTCTGTTCGAGGTGTAAATGAGCTCCAGTTTTCATCTATGCCTTCCAGCATATACTGGTATCTTATCATTTGTTTAAACCGGCTGTTTGTGCCAGAGTATCTAAATGAAATATAATTATTATCGTAGGCAAGCCTGAGATTTTGCGGCAAACTATACCATGGGCTTAATCCATCAAAAAAAAAGTTTTTTACTTCTACACCTTTATCTAAAATAAGAATAGTATCCATATTTAGCGCTATATAGTCCCATGATATTCTATTGTTGAATAAACCTATACTTTTAAGGTGTATAATAGGTGGCATAGTATCATATATATCTATTTGAGGATCAAAAACCGTAAGTATATCGTTTGCGCCTATCCATATTTTACCTTCATTGTCTTCAAAAAATGCCCTGGAATTACACCCTATACCAAGAAAGCCGTCGTTTTTAGTGTAGTTTTTGAAAAATATATTATGACTATGAGAATAGCCACCATTAAGTAGCCTTTTTCTTTCAAAACTAGTATTATCAGAATAAATAAGCTTGCTCAGCCCCATTCTTGTGCCTGCCCATATCCCGCCATTACTGTCTTCAAATACTGAATAAGCAAAACTACTGCCTAAACCATGCTTTTCTTTAAAATTAAAAAAGTACTTACCATCTCTTAAATAATAAACTCCATTACCATTGGTAGCTGCCCAAAGAGCTCCCCGGCTATCAATCACCATGTCGAAAACTTCGTGGTTTGGCAAACCCTCTTTTTCTGTATAGTTTACAAATTTTTCACCATCAAACTTTGAAATTCCTCCAAAAAAAGATGAAATCCAGATATTACCTTTTTTATCATCGTAGATTTTACTTATTCCGTTGTGAACCAGCCCTTGTTCAACAGTATAGTTAGTAAAAGAATTCCCGTCAAACTTAAAAACGCCATTGCGCAGGCTTCCAATCCAAATATTCTGATTACTATCTTCCCACATTGTAACCACAGTACTTAAAACATTATTATCAGCAATATCAGAAAAAAAATGCGCATAAGAGCCATCATATTTTATCAAATTACCATCCACAAATCCAATCCATATATTGCCTTTGCTGTCTTTCATTATAGCCCTTGGGTGATTACCTGGCAAGCCATGATCTGTAGTGTAATTGTAAAGTGTATTGTATTTATCAAGTATATATATGCCCTCAGTATTTGAGATAAGCCAGATGTTATCTTTATTATCCTGTGTAATTTCACGAATAAAACTGTCAGCAAGGCCTTCAAACCTGGTAAAATGCCTGAATATATCGCCGTTATATTTCCCCACTCCGGCACCAAAAGTGCCAAACCATATTGTATTGTGCGTGTCTTCGGCAATATCAGTAATAAAACTATTTAACAATCCTTCCGATTCACCAAATGAAAAAAACGAATTACCATCATACTTTAAAAGGCCTATCTTGCGCGTACCTATCCACATATAACCATTACTGTCAAAAAACAAATTATTCATATAATTGCATGGCAATCCTGTATTTTCATTAAGATTCTGCAAGTATTTACCATCAAAAATAATAATGCCTTCATTATGCGTTCCAAACCAAACATTATTACTTGCATCATTTGCAACAGCTCGAATAAAGTTTGAGCCAAGTCCATGTTCGGTAGTATAATTGTAAAAATTATTTCTGTCATATTTTATAACACCACCTCCGGCTGTTGTAAACCACATGTTTAGAGCATGATCCTCAATAATATCGGTAATCGGATAAGCTGTTCGTCCACTTGAGACACTGTAGTTGGTAAAGTTCTCACCATCAAAAAACGATATTCCACCTTCAAATGAAGCAAACCAAAAATTACCACCTGAATCCATGTAAACAGATTCAATATTATCACTAATTAGGCCGTTATCTTTGTTATATGTTTTGAAGTATTTACCGTCAAACTTTGTTACACCATGGTTTCTGACTCCAAACCATATATTTCCTTCATTATCCACCAGCAGTGATGACAGAGAATTCCCCGGCAATCCATTTTCAGTGGTATAGTGATTAAAAGTTGTACCGTTGTAGCTTATAAGGCCACCCCCAATAGTGGCAAACCAAAACCTTCCAAGTTTGTCAATTTTAAGTGCTCTTATATCATCATGAGGCAAACCCTGCGACCTGGTGTAAAAACTAAAACTAAAAGGGTTTTGAGGAATTGAATATGCTTCTTTAACATTAATCTTGTCTGGCAAGCCGGCTCGCACAACTACCGGAACAAGAGGCCCTTTTTTCTTTTCGCTTTTAAATTCTAAAACCGATGGCTTCCCTGCAGTTATTTTTTCAGAATGCCTGACATTAAATTGGTTTTGATTTACTATAATCTTTTCAGGCGAAGCAAGTTTTACAGGTGTTACTTTGCCCTTAGGAATAACTTTTGGGGCAGGCATGGTATCAGATAAGACAACCCTGCCCTCTATAAGCATTTCAGCAGCATTTTTACTCCTGACAACATCCTGCTCTCCGCTCTCACTATTCATACAGCTTTGAGTAAAAAGCAAAAAGCCTAATATTAATATACTTGCAAAAAACACTGTTCCTGTATGCTTATTATTAAATCGCATTTATACTAAAAATAAATTAGTATTATGTTTTATTGCCGATATATCAAAAATACAAAAATTCCTAAATAAATCTAAACATTTATTTAAGAATTATTATTCCAACCCCCGTCAGGATTAAAATCACTGACGGCTTTATCAAAAACCGCTGAATAGGTTTTAGAGTAAATATTTAGACATTTAATATCGTATTTGATTAATTAGTATTGCTTTTTTTAAATATTTTTGATGAGTATATTTGCTATTATTTGACCATTTTTTATATTTGCTTATAATTTTTTTTAAAAACATGGTTTCTATTTTACAAACTATTAAAAAAAATCACTATAAAAAAACAAGGAATTATTGCCAGCTCCATGGTATTAACCGGTTGCTTACTTACAACCTTTAATAATGTTGGCTGGGGTTGGGTTTCAACTTTAGTAACTATTGTAGGTTTTATTGTATTTATTATTGGCTTAAATAATTTTAAAAAGGAGCTTGATCAGCCAGGCCAAAGTGCTATAAGATTACTATTTATTGCTGCTATTTTAGGCCTTGCCGGTGCAGCAATTGCATGGATACCCATAATAGGCCTGTTATCTATGATATTATTGTTAGCGGCATTTGTTATCCAGATTATTGGATATGTGAAGCTAAAGGGTTCTGAAACTATTGGGAAGGAAGGAGCAAGCGGGGCAACCCTGTTATTGGTCTCTATGATTGTTTTGGTTGCAGGTGGATTATTTGGAATTATTCCTGTTATTGGCAGATTTGCAGGGCCGCTATTTGCAATTGGAGGCTTAGCACTAATAGTTTTTGGTTGGTTAAAAGTTCAGAAAGGCTTTATTGGTGAAACTCAAATAGATGTACAGTCCGTATCTTATATTTTGGCAGGAGCCTTAATGCAATTGGGCTCAAGTGCGGTTTCAGGTTGGGCAGCATCACTTACCTCAGTGTTTGGTTTTATTCTGTTTTTTATGGGATTGAATGGTTTTAAAAATACAGTTGATGAAGTTGGAAAAAAAGCAGTTCAGGTTATTTTAATTGCTGTATTTATTGGAATAGGAGCATCAGTAGTTGATTTCATTGCAGCAGTCACAAAACCGACACCTTCAGTTTTTGAGGCTTTTGCTGCACCAGCTAAACCAACGATTTTCGACACAATTGCATCAGTTGTGTTTATAGTTGCTTTCGTTGTTAAGCTGATCGGTTTCATTATGCTTAAAGGTTCAGAAATGTTAGGCGAGAAAGGAAAATCAGGTGTAACACTGTTAATCGTTTCTATGGGATTGGCTGTTCTTACCAGCGTTTTTATAGGATTATTACCAATTGGCGGAGGAATAGTTTCTGGCTTGTTAAGTATCGCCAGCTTGTTATTGGTAGTATTTGGATGGTTAAAAATTCAAGAAGCTTTGGCTGAAAAAGTATAAGGTAGTATTATTCCAACTGCTTATTATTATTGTAACCGCCGTCAGGGTTAAAACCGTTGAGGGCGGTTTTTTTATTTTTACAGGTGCAATAGTTTCAATATCAACCTCAATCATAACTTTATCCTTGCTTTCAGCTTTCACCTTTGAGCTTTCAGCTTTCTCAATCTCAACTTTATCCTTGCTTTCAGCTTTCACCTTTGAGCTTTTAGCTTTTTCAATCTCAATCTTATCCTTAGCCTCTATGCTTGTGTGCATCACGGGTTTTTAGGTTTTTTTCGGGAAACTGGATTTTTAATAATAATAATTTTCGCATGAGTTATATCTTAATGTAGTTTATCATAAACCTGGTAATCGAAATGATTTGGTATCTAACAATTTCTTTCAAAAAACACTTAAATTATTTATAATGACTGTAACCACCTGGCAAGCAGCACCTCATGGACTAAGTATTTGCCACCATCCTTAACTACAATTTCCGATTCTAAAAGTTTTTTCAGTGCCGTGCTTACGGTACTTGATGCCCCTAAATTATATTTATTGATAAAATCACTTGCCGTTGGTGATTGCAGTGGTTCTTCTTTTGCTATTGCCTGTAATACACGCCATTGCTTATGTGTAAGCAGATTAGTGTAGTTTGAAAAAACCGCACTGTCTTCCTTTAGTATTTCTTCAAAAACCGTTTGCAAATGCTCCATCTCAACATTATCATATAAACCAAACAACCGGTTACAAATAAGTTGTATGCAGTAAGTCTGACATCTACTCCAATTATAAATCTTCTGAATAGCATCTTTGCTAATCCTTTTGTTATGAGACTTAAAGTGATGACTTATAAACGGTTCATAGTTTTTTAATAGGATTGGCTCTAATTGCATTAATTGAGCACTTTGGTAAAATGGGCGGGATTTTTCGGCAAACATCATTTGCATCATGTTTTTATGGCTACCGCTGAAAATAAACCTTATTGCAGGAAATTGCTGCATCCAGGCACGAAAAATTGCTTCTCCGTTATGCTTTGGATAATGCTTTATTTGCTGAAATTCATCAAGTGCTACAAGAACAACTGTTTTTCTACTTTGCAAAAATTCGCCAAGTGCTTCTAATGATTTTTCGGGTATTTCATTAGCTTTCTTAACACCAAAACCTATTGTGGGAATTCCTGTATTAGAGTCAAAAGTAAGTTCTAATCCAATTGAACTTATAAGTTTTAAAATTTTTGCCGATATACCGCCGTTAGCTTTGCCGTACTTATTATATACAGCCCTTGTAATATTCAGTATCGCATCATCAATAGTACGCGTTCCCAACAAATCAATATATAA
>PWND01000008.1 GCA_003557965.1 Bacteroidales bacterium
CATAATGTTATTTCTATGAATGTAGGATACTTTTCAGTAAAGCATAATCACCTGATTGATTATATTAACTGGGATAAGCTTAAAGAAACCGAACTTGTTGAAAAAACAAAACATTTTAAACATGTTAGGTTTAGCAAGCCTCTCGAAATAATTATGGATGGAAAGAAAAAGGCTTCAATGATTTATTTTTAACCGGTTTTATTCAAAAAAAAACAAACAGAACAATAAACTTTATTATACAAAATGGAAACCAAGTTTTTGAATACGAATAGCCAACATAAATACAATATTAAGTTTTCAACAGACAGGTATGAATTTCACGAAATTGATCACCAGAAGTTGATGCAGGAAAGAATAATCAATGTTTTGTTGATTTGTAGTAACTATGATGCCTTTATGCTGGAAGAAGACGGAAGAATCAATGAAAAAATATTTCTTGAATATACATCAAAGAACCTTAGGTATCCTCCGCAGTTTACACAGGTAAGCACATCTGAGGAAGCTTTTAAACTCCTGGAAAGTAAAAAATTTGACCTGGTTATTACAATGCTTAATGTAGGAGGAATTGATGTATTTGAAATGGCTAAAAAGGTAAAAACCAGGTATCCTAAAATACCAATTGTTGTTCTTACACATTTTTCCAGGGAAGTGTCTCAAAAGTTGGCCAACGAAGATCTTAGTTCTATTGATCATGTTTTTTCATGGTTGGGGCACTCCAGCCTTTTATTAGCAATTATAAAGCTTATAGAGGATAAAATGAATGCCGACCATGATATCCTTGAAATGGGTGTACAGGCTATACTTCTTGTTGAAGATTCTATCAGGTATTATTCATCATATTTGCCCACTATATACCAGGTAATTTTTGAGCAAACTAATGAACTTATGACTGAGGGATTAAATGAGCACAGAAAAACCCTTAGAATGCGTGCAAGGCCAAAAATCCTTCTTGCAAAAACCTATGAAGATGCTATTGAACTTTATCAAAAGTATAAACAGAATCTTCTGGGAGTAATTTCTGATATTAACTACCCATGTGAAGGAAAAAAGGACAAAAATGCCGGCATTAAACTTGCAAAAAATATACTGAAAGATATACCACACTTGCCTGTAATGCTGCAGTCAACTCAAAATATTGATAAAAGCTACCTTGAAGACATGGACGTAGCATTTCTCAATAAATACTCCCAAACACTGCTTATTGAGCTAAAAAGCTATATAAAAAACAACTATGGCTTTGGTGATTTTATTTTTAAAAATCCTGAAAACAATGAAGAGGTTAACAGGGCAAATAACCTTCATTCTCTTCAGGTTAAGCTCTCTGGCATTCCTGCAAATACATTAGAGTACCACGTGGCTAATAATCACTTTTCAAGATGGCTTAAAGCCAGGGCGCTTTTTGCTATTGCATCAATATTTGCTGAAAAGAGCAAAGATGATTTTAACAATATTGAGGAAATCAGGAGTTATCTGATAGATACTATTGCAAATTACAGAAGAAAAAAAGGGCTTGGAATAATCGCAAGTCATCTTGATGAGTATGCAATATTTACCAGGCTCGGAGATGGACAACTTGGGGGTAAAGCACGCGGACTTGCTTTTATTGATTCTATGATTAATAAGCATAGAATAATGTATAAATGGGATGATATAACGGTTACTATTCCCCGAACTGTTGTGCTTACAACAGATATTTTTGTTGAATTCATGGAGGAAAATAATCTCTATGGCTTTGCATTATCTGATGTTTCTGACCAGGAAATTCTTGATAAGTTCGTTAATGCAAACTCACCGTTTTTAATGAGAAAATTCATTAAGCAAATAGTTGATTGTTTTAATACGCCTTTGGCAGTGCGCTCATCAAGCCTTTTAGAAGACAGCCATTATCAACCTTTTGCCGGTGTTTATTCTACTTATATGATAGCTAATAACCATGAAGATGATGAGGTAAGGGTAGAGCAACTCGAGCAAGCTGTTAAAAGTGTATATGCATCTGTATATTATAAGGAATCAAAAGCATATATTAGTGCAACATCAAATGTTATTGATGAAGAGAAAATGGCTGTTATTATCCAGGAAATATCAGGAAAAGCTTATAATGATAAGTTTTATCCCGCTTTATCCGGAGTAGCCAGATCTGTTAACTTTTACCCAATTGAACCCGAAAAATATGAAGATGGTATAGCAAGCATAGCTTTTGGGCTTGGTAAAACCGTTATGGATGGAGGAGCAGTGTTGAGATTTTGCCCAAAATACCCTCAAAAAGCTCTGCAACTTTCAAACCTGGAAATAGCATTAACAGATAGCCAAAAGGAGTTTATTGCTTTACTTCTTGATTCTGATAAATTTTCTCCTTCTACTGATGAATCTGTTAACTTATTTAAAGGCAGAATAAAAGAAGCATTGAATGATAAAGCAATTAAGTTTGCCGCTTCCACTTTTGACTACCAGGACCAGATAATCAGAGATGGTATATATGAAAATGGAAAAGCTATTATAACATTTGCTAATATATTAAAATATAATGCATTTCCCTTGGGTGAAGTTTTGATTAATTTACTTGAATTAGGGAAAAAAGAGATGAATAATGAAGTTGAAATAGAGTTTGCAGTTGACCTTGATGTTCCTGATAACGAACCACAGATTTTTCATTTTTTGCAAATCAGGCCGGTAGTAGAAGCACAGGGGAAAAACCTGGTTGATGTTGATGTAAGCGATACTGAAAATGCCATAATAACATGCAATCATGCGCTGGGGAATGGAGTTATTAGCAATATTCATGACTTAGTGTACGTGAAACCAGAAGCATTTAAACCCTCTGACACTGCAATTATTGCTGATACTATTGATAAGGTAAATGCACAGTTGGCAAAAGAAGGAAGATATTATATCCTTATCGGGCCCGGACGCTGGGGATCAAGCGATCCATGGTTAGGGGTGCCAGTCAAATGGGCTAGTATTTATGCCGCAAGGCTAATTGTTGAAGCGAGCCTTAAGGATTTTAGAATTGACTTTAGCCAGGGAACACATTTCTTTCAAAACCTTACCGCTTTTCATGTAGGTTACTTTTCTGTTAACCCTTTTATTAACGATGGGCATTATGATGTTGATTTTCTTGATAAACAGAAGGCGGAATATGAAGATAAATATATAAGGCATGTTAAGTTTAAAAAACCACTTGTTGCAAAGATAGATGGCAGAAAAAAGACCGGTATTGTTTTGAAACCAGAGTAATATAAGGCCTCCCTTAAAGCGATTTTATGATTAGAATAACAAAATCATTAAAAAACGAACCTGTAAGAAACTTTTTAAAAGTTTTTAGCAGTGGTGCTGTCACACAAGCTATTTCATTTTTGTTGGCACCGGTAATTGCCAGGTTGTTTATGCCCTCAGATTTTGGCTTGTTTGCTTTGTACTTAAGTATTGTATCAATTTTATCAGTTTTTTCTACAGGGAAATATGAACATGCTATTATGTTGCCAAAAGATGACAAAGATTCTCTAAATATTGTATCGCTTGTTATTTCATTGTCAGTAGTTTTTTCTTTAGTTGTTTTGATAGTGGTTCCTGTATTTTACTTTAACGAATATAATGTTTTTAAAAATGAAGCTATATTGCCCTGGTTATGGTTTTTGCCGTTAAGTATATTCCTGCATGGCTTTTCGCAGGCATTGAATTTTTGGTTTAACCGGAAAAAGAACTTCGGAACAATTGCTAAATCCACTCTTTGGAATAACCTGCCCCTGAATAGCAGCAAATTAATTTCCGGATTTACTAAGGCACCTTTTAACGGCCTTATTTTTAGTAATATAGTTTCCATGATATGCATGAATATTTATTTGGCTGTGAAATTTTTAAAAAATCTTCCTGCTCTTATGGCGCATACTACATTATCCGGAATAAAAAAGAATGCAAAAAAGTATAGCGTTTATCCCAAGTATAACATGCTGCATACTTTTGCAAATAATTTTTCAGGTACTTTGCCAATATTTTTATTTACGTGGGGCTTTTCTCCAGAAGCTGCAGGGCTATATTCTTTTGGGCTTGTTTTTGTTTTTAAACCTGCTAATATTATTTCAAATTCTATATCCCAGGTACTTTCCCAAAAAACTATTGAAAACTTTAATAATAAACTTAGCATACTTCCGAACATAAAAAAAATCCTTGCAATTATGTTCAGAGCCGGTGTAATACCTTTTACTGCTATGTTTATTTTCGCACCGGATGTTTTTGAATTTGTTTTTTCAGAAAACTACAGGGAAGCAGGTGAATATTTGCAAATACTGATTCCATGGCTGTTTGTGATCTTTTTAACTTCGGCACTTAATTTTATACCGGAAATATTTTTCAGGCAAAAAACAGCTATGCTAATAGATGTTTTGTATTTTGTATTAAGGTTTGCAGCAATCTTTACAGGAATATGGTTCTCAGATGTTAAGCTGTCACTAATACTTTATTCAGCAGTAAATTTTTTAATCAGAATAATTGTTTTAATTTGGTATATCAGGCTTGCAGGAAATTACGAAAAAACTTTAAAAGTAAATAGCTGATATGTATAAAGTAAAGCTTAGATTTATTAATGAGTTCAAATGGGCACAGAGGAACGATTTGTTTTTTGCAGGATATTTTTATGATAATAAAAATAAATACTATGCTGGTGAAAATGCTTTAAACTTTATAGAAAAGACAGATAGTGTTGATAAGCTAAAAAGTTTGCTGGATATTGTAAATGGTATTTTTACAATAGGGATAAAAATAAAAGATAGTTATGTTTTCTGCTGCAGCCGCATAAAGTATTTTCCATTATACTACCAAAAAACAGAATCAGGGTGGCTAATTTCAGACTCATGTTATGAAATTACCGGAAATAACAGCAAATATGAACTACTTGATATTTCCTGTATTGAGTTTTTAAAACAGGGATATGTGGGAGCAAACAGAACATTGTATAAAAATGTATATTCTCTCCGTTCAGGTGAGATATTAATATTAGAGCAAGATTCTATACGTAATGAGATTTATTACAATCATACTTTAGAGAGTTTTCCCCGACAGGATTTTGATTCATTAAAAGAAAAACTTGAAAACGTTATTCATAATATTGGTTCACGACTTGCGGAAGCTCTTAATAACAGGAAGGTTTTGCTGCCTCTTAGCGGGGGGTATGATTCAAGGTTAATTGCTTGTATTTTGAAAAATGCAGGCATCAAAGATGTAATATGTTTTTCTTACGGCAAGAAAAACAATAAGGAGGTTGCTGTTAGAAAGGATGTTGCAAAAAAGCTTGGCTACAAATGGTATTTTGTTGATTACCTCATTGATTATAAACCTGAAGATATTTTTAAAAGTAAAGAGTTTATCAGTTATGCACATTTTGCAGCAAATGGTGTATCCATGCCATATTTGCAAGAGTATATAGCAGTAAAATATTTATTGGAAAACAACATTGCAGATCAAGATTGTGTGGTATTGCCAGGCCATTCAGGTGGTTTTCTTGCAGGTTCCTTCTTAGGCCATCATATATGCAACAATGAGGAAACTAATATAACTGACACTTTATACAGGTTTAACGTAAAATTCAGCCCGGCAAAAAAAGCAGAAAGAATTAATATATACGAATACTTAAAAAAGCAAATCAATTCATACAAAGAAGAGCTGAATCTAAAAAATCCAATTCCATATACTGTTTTAGAAGGAATAATAAAGCAAGAATGGGAAACAAAGTTCATACTGAACTCATCAAAAGTTTTTGAATTTTTCAGAATACAGAGTATGTTCCCATTTTGGGATTATGAACTTGAAGATTTTTTTAAATTAACCCCATACGAATACAGGTTAAATAAAAAGCTATTCAAAAAAGTATTAGAAGAAAAATTCTTTTTGCCACAAGGAGTTGTATATGATGAAGAATTTCAGCCGGGTCAGGTTGATTATGTTCTGCAAAGGCTAAAAAAACCATTTAAAAAGTATATCCCTCAAAGTATAAGAAATTCTCTTCTGAAAAAGAATGATTGGATGTGTTATGATGAGTTTACTTCCATACTACAGGATGAATTATCTGCGATGGGTGTTAAAAAGCTTAAGCATTATTATCAGTATAATGCCATAATATGCTATTGGTATTTAAATGTTTTAAAAAAACAGGGATAGCTATTATTTTTTACTCCATTTTTTGAGCAGGAAGTATAAGTTTTCAAACTTAAAAGGCTTTGCAATATAGTCATTAAGTCCTAATGAAGTGAATTTTTCATAATCACCTTCCATAGCATTGGCACTTACTCCAATAACCGGGGGGATATTATTATATAGCCTTTTTAGGTTGTTAAGAGCTGTTATTCCATCCATCACCGGCATGTGAATGTCCATTAATATTACATCATAAGTGTCTGGTTTGTAGGCAGAAATTGCTTCTTCTCCATTGCAAACTTCATCAACATTGCAACCGGCATTTTGCAGCATCAGCCTTGCTACTTTTCTGTTTAATGCTTTGTCTTCAACAAGCAAAACGTTTAATCCAAGTTTTGGAGGAAATCCATTTTCTGCTATCTTTTCTTTTTCTACAGTAGAATGGTCATATCCGGCTTTAAATGTAAACGAGAAAAAACTGCCTTCACCTATTTTACTGTTTACCTGGATTGAGCCTCCCATAATTCTTGTAAGCTCTTTACAAATAGCCAGGCCAAGCCCGGTACCTTCAAATGGCAATGTATATGATGATTCAAGCTGAGTGTATTTGTTAAAAATTTTACTCTGGTTTTTCCTGGTTATGCCAACGCCCGTATCTGTTACCTCGCAAAGTATTAAAATATAATCCAAATGTTTTTCACTAACACTAAAGCTTATTGATACACTGCCTTCATCTGTAAACTTAAATGCATTTGATAATAAATTGCTAACGACTTGCTTTAATCGCGTTTCATCAACAATGATACTCTCAGGCAAATTCTTATCTAAAGAATACATAAAATCTATTGATTTGACTTTAGCTTCTGTCGAAAACAAATCAATTAGCTGTTTACAAAGGGTGTCCAGATTAACAGATGCTGGCTTTAAATCCATTTTGCCAGCTTCAATTTTGCTTAAATCTAAAATGTCGTTAATGATATTTAGAAGATTTTCACTACTAACTTTTATGCTTTTGACGTATTCATTTTGCATACTATCAAGGTTGGTACGCAACAATAGGCTTAGCATTCCCATTATTCCTGTCATTGGTGTTCGAATTTCATGACTCATATTTGCCAGGAATTGTTGCTTAATAGCTGCAGAGTGCTTTGTGATTTCTACTTTACGCTCAAGTTCTTCAGTTTTTATGCGCTCAGAAATGTCGTCAATAAACATAACTAACCTGTTTTGCCCGATAGGAAAAAGCTTAAGATTATAATATTGCGGCTCTGCATCTGCATTATCTCTATAGACAAAGTTGTTGATTTCAATTTTTTTGTTTGTATTAATCGCTTCTTTTATTTTTTCTTTTATACCTTGCTGGTTGGAAAGAGGCAGTGCTTCTTCAATAGTTTTTTTGCTTTCATTGTTATTATCAGTGTTTTTGATATACCGGGTTGCAGATTTGTTTGCGTTGAGAAGAATTAATTCATCACTATTATTTATATTTTCTATAGCGATATAACCCAAGTCCATATTCTGGATAATATCATAATACACATTTAACTCATTAATAACCTTCTTTTTATCAGTTACATCCAGTAAAACACCTTTAATGCCTGTAATTTTATTATCAATATATACGGGTTTTGAATGTACTGATATATATAGGGATCTTCCGTCTTTTGTATGTACTTTATAATCATTCCCGGTAGGCTTTTTTTTACCCTCTATCAAGTTTAAGAAATTTCTTTTCGCTTCCTTAACAGCTTCTTTATCAATTAATTGAAAAATATTTAAGCCGCTTTTTACATCTTTTTCGCTATAGCCAAAGAGATTATAAGCTGCTTTATTCGCATAAATGATATTTCCAACAAGGTCAACTTCAAATAGTGCTTCGGGAAATGTTTCAATAAATAGTTGTGATTGGTGGTTTTTTGCAAAGGCAGACTTCAAAAATTCCTGTTGCTCTTTTTGTGTAAAACTAATATTATATACAGATAATGATGAAAAAAAATCTTTTGGTTCATTATCTATTATAAGGCTTTTGAGTGTGGCTTTTACTTTGTTCCTTACGATTTCCTTTACAAAATAGGATATTGCAAAGTAAGCCGCAATAGCTATTATTAACAATAAAATTACAGCTATAATAATCCAATGCGTATATAAAGAATTTAAAACCACACTAATATTACATTGAAGAGTGAATCCTGTTTAAAAATTACTTTAGCTATAAAAAGCTAATGGCAAATATATGATAATTTTTAATTAATAGTAAAATTCAGTCAAAAGAACTTTCAAAATTTTGAATATATTCGTCTAAATTTGGATTTTCTTTGTAAACGTCTTTAGCAAAGAAAAATAAGATTGGTTCAAATGCCTTTGGTGGCCTGAACCCCGGTATTGCAGTAATTAGGTTTAGCTCTTCATCAAAAAAAGCGAATTAAGGATAACTCATTTGTCCTTGCAGTATTGCAATGGCAAAATTATGGGCAGCCCTTCTTTGGCCCGGGTTCTCATTTATATACTTTGTTCCTCTGTAATATATAGGTTCAACATGTTCAGCATTAAACTTTACAGGGTAATAATGTTCATTAATAATCTCTGCAATTATAGGATCAGAAAATGTCTCATTATCCATTCTTTTGCAGAAGCCGCACCAGTCAGTATATACATCAACAAAGATTTTTTTGGGATTTTCCTCTGCTAACTCAAAAGCTTCTTCAAAGCTCATCCAGTTAATTTCTGTATTGTTATTATTTGCATGAGAGTAAAACGGTAGAGTAATAATCAGGCTAAATAATAATAGCAAATTTGCTTTTTTCATATTTTAATTTTTATTTTTTTGGATTTATACAACTATGTTTTGCGTTACTAATAACAACAAAAATAAGGCAAATATGTTGACAAATATTAATTAATTACAGTTTTTTTGTTAATTAAAAATGTTTCTTTAGTTTTTGAGAATAGAATCAGGCCATTTTGTTATAGACAATAGTGTATTATCCTGATGTAGTTTTGTCAATTAAGATTAACTTTGCCTGAAACTTATTAACTTTCTATGCTGTGTTTTATAAAAGAGCTTCAAATAAACCTTTGTCACCTGCAAAAATTAGTTGGCAAAAATTTCTGTCAAGCAAGGTAGCAGTAATTTCTTTAGGTTGGATAATATTAAACATTATTGTTGCAATATTAGGATACCTTATCACTCCTGATTCAACACCTTTTGCGAACAGGCAGCAGCTTGAAATACGAACAGAAAAACCCGGATTTCGTGTAAAAAGTTTGTTTGTTACCAAAAACCAAAGCCCTCAATCATCAAATATATTTCAGAAGATGCTTTTTGGCGAATCGCCAAATGAATCAATTTACCCGATACATTCAATAGAAATTGAAAATGATGAAGCTATTGTATATTCTTATTCCGGCAATGATGATATCCCCGGACAAATGAGGGTGTTTAATCTTGCAGATATTGTTTATGCTTTAGATACTGAAAAAAAGCCTGTAAAAATTGCAGATAGCTTGAAGTTTACTTTATATGATGGAACAAAAATGGTTCAACATATTGATGATTTGAAAGCTGAAGTGAAGAACAGGCATATATGTGAGCAATTTTTTATATTGGGGACTGACCAGTTTGGGAGGGACTTATTAAGCCAATTGCTTGTAGGAACACGTGTTTCGTTATCTGTTGGCTTTATTGCAGTGATGATCTCACTTATTATAGGGGTAAGCCTGGGTAGCCTGGCAGGGTTTTTCAGAGGTAAAGTTGATGATTTCATCGTTTGGCTTATTAATGTTGTTTGGTCTTTGCCAACATTAATTGTTGTTATAGCGATTACTTTTGCAATCGGGAAAGGCTTTTGGCAAGTATTTGTGGCAGTAGGTTTAACAATGTGGGTTGAAGTAGCCAGGGTTACAAGAGGCCAGATTATCAGCTTGAGAGAAAAGGAATTTGTTGAATCTGCCAGGGCATTAGGAATTGGAGCTTACAGGATAATAACAAAACACATCCTCCCAAATATATACGGGCCATTGATAATAATTTCTGCTGCAAATTTTGCATCAGCAATATTGATTGAATCTGGTTTGAGCTTTTTGGGAATGGGAGTGCAACCGCCAATACCTTCATGGGGAAGCATGATAAAGGAAAATTATGGGTATATAATACTCGATAAAGCATACCTGGCGATTCTACCGGGCTTGTTTATAATGCTAATGGTGCTGTCGTTTTTAATGGCTGGAAATAGTTTAAGAGACGCTCTTGATAAAACCTACACTAATTAATCTGATACCCGGAATGCAGTAAATAATGCATCATCAGTTTGAATTTCTGACCTTTTGTGTTTTTTAAACATGCTTAAAACTATACTTTTTATATTGTCAAGGTTATCTTCACAATTATTACTTAAAAATTCCTTGATTTTTGAATATCCAATTTTTTCATTTTTATAGTTCATCTGGTCAGTTATACCATCTGTAAACAAAAAACATGTGAAGGGCTTTTTTAATTCAATATCATGTTCAGAAAACATAGAGCGTTTTTTCCGTTTCATAGCTCCTGCGGAATTTTTATCCCCTTTTATTTCTTTGATAACACCACTCATTTGCAGCATTAGAGGCCTTTTTGCGCTGCTGAAAGAAAGAGTATTAAAGTTTTTGTCGAAACGACAAACAGCAATATCAATACTTTCGGATACTTGCAGTTGCTCAGATTCTTGCGTTTTGAATGTTTTAAGCATATTTTCGTGCAACTCATACAAAAGCTCTGAAGAATTTATTGCTTCTCTTTCTTTAACAGCTTTATTTAATAAAATCATACCAATAACTGACACAAAAGCGCCGGGGACTCCGTGGCCTGTGCAGTCAGCAACTGATAAATAATAATAGTCATGACTTTCATAAAACCAAATAAAATCCCCGCTAACAATATTTTTGGGCAAATGAAGCAGGGTAAATTCTTTAAAAATTGATTTAAGATTTTGCTCTGATGCCATTATGGAACTTTGAATATCCTGGGCAAAAAATATACTTTCGGTAATTTTTTCTTTGTTGTTGTTTAACTCATCAAGCTTTTCCTTGTAAAGAATATTTTTGGCATTTATTTCTTCTTTTTGTTTTTCGATGATTTTTATTTGGTTCATCAACTCATTATTAATCTCTTTTAGCTGCTCTTTTTGATATACAAGTAATTTATGTTGCGATTCAATTAAGTTGTTTTTATTTAGTAGTTCTTTGTTTGCCTTTTTTTTATCATTATTAATCTTTGCCAGAATTAACACAGATATTAACAAAACAATAAAGCACACAGATGCCAGTATTATCATTTTTCTGCTTTGGCTTATTAACATTGCCTTAATTTCATTTTCTAAAAATAATATTTCTCTTTCTTTGCGGGTTTCTTCCAACTGATATAGTTCTTTAACTTTAACAAGCTGCTCCTGTCGTAAGCCGGAAAAAACAGAGTCGTTAAGGCCTTTTATTTTCTTTTTCGTTGTAAGTGCTTCTTTAAAATTATTATCTCTAATTTGGAAATCTGATATTTGTTCATGAGCAATTATCTTTAGCGCATAGCAGTTAACATTTTTTGCCATACTTAAAGCTTTATTTGCTACCAGGTATGCTTGGCCGGGATTGTATTTGTAAATGCTATCTGCCTGTTTTAGCTTATTAATGACCCGGGTACTGTCCGGGCAAGCTTCTAACTTGATTTCCGGAAAATCAATATCATTGGCAATGCTTTTTTTATTTAATGCAACAATAATAAAAATTAATGCTGTTATGTAAGCTGTAATATTATATAGCTGTTTATTAAGTTGCATATACTTATATATTTTACTTTACAGTGGTACCGATTACTAAAAGCTTGTTTTTCTCTTTGTCAGATATATCAGTAGAGTTAAGCAAATCGGTTATAATTTCTTTATTACTACGTTTATTATCTTTCAAATATTTATTTATTACATCTGTTTCTTTGGATGTGGACTTTATAAGGATAGATTTTGCACTTTGGTTAAAAACCCAAATCCTGTCACCTTTCGAAATATTTGCCCTGGAGCTTAAAAAGCCTTCATTACTGTTTGATGGTAATTCTTTAATTTCACCATCATTATCAGAAATATAAACTGGCAGTTTTTTGCAATAATACTCTATCTCTTTTGAGCAGCTGTCTGTTTTGCTAATAAATATGCCGCAGTTATCAAATGAAAAAGAACTTTTAGCGGCTGCTGTTTTTAGTGTTTCAGAAATTGAACCGGTAATTTCAGAGCATATTTCACCCGGGCTGCTTATGTTTTGTTCTATTACAATTTTATTTAATAAAGTATTAACCATAACACACCAGAACGCGCCGCTAATACTCTGTGCCGGGGCATCAAAAACAGCAATATATAATTGCCCGTTATTTTTGTATAACCAGTAGGAGCTATCAGTCAGATAATCCTGGTTTTGAGGAAAAACGTGGATGTCATTTTCTTCAGTAATAATATTTGAATTTTGGCTTAATGTGCTTTGCAATTTTGCTGCATATCTCAAACTGCTTTCTATTTCATTTTTTTGCTTGTTTGTAGTTTCGATTGAGTCCAACAATTCATTAGATTTCAGCTTAAGAGTCTCACTTTGCCTGTTAGCTTCACTTTTTTTCTCTTTTAGCTTTTTGTTTAAAGCCGTAAGTTCTTCTTTTTTATATAATAAATCCTCCCTGTAGTTTAAAATTTTGTTGTTCTGTTCATTGATTTTATTATAGACCCTGGCTCTGCTTTTAACTTTAAGCAGAATTAGAATAAAAAACGTAAAGAATATAATGACCAAACCTAAGACTGAAAAGAATATTATTCTTACTCTGGACAACTCTAAACTTCCGGCTTCGCTTTTTTTCTTAAGCAAATCAACTATTAATTCTTCTTGCCTGGCCTCATGTGCAGTTTTAATTTCTTGTAGTTTGTTTGTTTGTTCAATGTTATATATACTATCACTAACAGTAACAAACTTATCGTAGTAAACTAAAGCTTTTTTGTATTTGCTAAGGTTTTCTTTTGTTTCAGAGAGCTTTAAGTAGCTTAATCTTTTTAGCGGCAAAGAACCTAAGTCTTTTGCTATGTTAAGACTTTTTTGAAAATAGTAATATGCTTCTTCAAACTGGCCTGTTTGTTCATTTACAAATCCAATATTGAAAATGGTATTGCCAAATCCCTGCATATTACCTGCTTTTCGTCTTGCTTCGGCAGATTCTTTAAAATACTCCAAAGCTTTTGCGTAATTGTTTTCACCATAAAAAATAATTGCTTTGTTATTTAAAACATTGGCTATGCCGTCAAGATTATTAGCTTTTTTATAATAATAATATGAATTGTCATGATGGAATAGTGCTTTTTCCAAATCACCCATTCTGCGGTAAACTACTGCAATATTGTTAGAGTAATCGGCAAAAGCAGATGGCGCACTTACCTTTTTGCCAATAGAAATAGCTTTGGAATAATACTCAAGTGCATTATCAAGTTTTTTATCAAGGAAGTATGACATCCCAACATGATTATAACACATAGCAATTTTTGCACTATCATTTATTTCATAAAAGCCTTCTAATGCATAAATGTATTTTTTTATTGCGTCAGCATATTCTCCTTTGTTTTGATGAACATTTCCAACCACTACTTTTAATTCAAGATATTCTTTCAATAAGCCTGTGTTTTTAGCTGCTTCAGCATTTAGGTTACAGTAAACAAAAGCACTGTCATAGTCAACAAATCTCCAGTAATTGCAAATATCCTTTAATACTTTAAACCTTCCACTTGGGGAAATGCTCCTGGTAAGTTCAAAATTAAGGGAGTCAATATCTAATTTTGTAAAATCGGATGGGGTTTTGTGTGCTAAAAATATAAATTGTAGAATAAAAAGAAATTTAAAAAAGAGGCTTGGTTTTATATGAAAACAGCCTCTTTTATATACTTTGCAAGAAGATATTAAATTACTTTTTTTCTGTTGCATCAATATAATGCATTAATATTGAATTTAACTCTTTAACATTTTTCTCACTTTCTGAAAGTTTATCATTAAGCTTTTCAATTTCTTCTCTCGCCTTTACTAACTTACTTTGTGTTTTATCGCCGATCCTGGTCATTTTTACAGTATCGTTCAACAAAGATGAGTAGGCATTAATTAAATCCGCAAATTCAATTTTTAGTTGATCAAGGTTAACATCTTTGTTCTCTAATACTTGATAGCACTTGTCAATTCTGTTAAATTCAGGCTTATAAATTTGCTTGAACCTTTCTCTGTCTTCATTTTTTTTTGTCATCATTAGTGTTTTTTTAGGATGCTATATATTCATGTGGTAAGTCAAGCTCAATAAACAACTCTTCTCCACTTTCCAAAATGTCATCATCATCTTCCTGGTATATCCAGTTAACCTTTACTTTTCCTCCATCTTTATGGAAGTTTTCCAATATTTCCAATAATATTAAAAAACATTTTGAAGTACTTGTATTGAAATAAGTAATTTCAAAACTGAATTCCATTGGTTTTTTTTGAGTTTCAATATACTCATTAATCCAATCAATCAGTGTTTGATAAAACTCTACTGAGTTTTCGGGATAACTTGATCCTGAAATTTTTAAAACTCCGCTATCTGCTAAGAATTCTACCTTCGGGGTGTATTTTGTTGCTTCAAGAATTAAGTCTTTCATAGTGTTATTGTTATTATTATGTTGTTTTATAATTGTTTTAGTTTTGATTCTGTCCTATACTAACTTTTAAAAGAAAATAATGATTATTTTCGTCGTTTTCGAGCGGAATAAAATCAAATTCCATAGGTGCGTTAGTTTTTCTTACTATGTCAATTAATCCTAAACCTGCTCCCTTGCTTCCTTCTTCTGTTTTCAAACGTCGTCTGATAACATATAATTGTTTTAGTTCGTCTTTTGTCATTTTATTAATCAGCCGGCATTTTTCACTTAAAAGTTCTTTTTGTTTTTTCCCAACCATATTCTTTGAGATAATCTCGTAATTGTTTTTGCTTTTTAAAAGAACTATATTTCCAACGCCAAACTCACTGCCGTCTTCATTTTTGAATTTTTCAGCTGAATAGTGCAGGATATTTTGTGTTATTTCTATAAAAACAGCAAAAATCCTGTTTACTATTTGTTGACTGCAGTGATAAGACAATTCGCCCCGCACAGTTTCACCTAAGCTTACAATTAAATCCTGCGACAAAACTCCGTTAAAGGCAAATACAACTTCGGAGCCATTTACCGGATAAAAAACGGAGTTAAGGTGTAGTTTATTCTCCATAATCACTATTATAAAGTGGCAGGAATAAAAATTTATAAAACTTTATAAGCTTACTTATAATTTCAAAAATAATAGAATTATTTTAATTAATATAATAAAAAATGCTTTTTTAATGTAAAATCTTAAATTATCAACATTTTATTGCTAAGATCTGTCATTTAATAATGGTACAAATCTGAAATATCCACAGTCATTAATATCAAGGCTGCCATCTTTAAGTTTAATAATTTTTTGCATTTTCTGAGTGTCGGCAGCGCCTACAGGAATTACCATAATACCGCCTGGCTTAAGTTGTTTTAAAAGGCCTTCAGGCACGTAGGGGGCTGCTGCTGTTACAAGAATTCTGTCATAAGGGGCAAAAGCCGGCAAACCTTTATAACCATCACCATAAAACATTTTTGGGAAATAATTCATTTGCTCCAAAAGGACTTTGGTTTTATTGTATAAAGACTTAATTCTTTCAACAGTATAAACTCTTGCTCCCATTTCAATCAGGATGCAAGCCTGGTATCCACTCCCTGTACCAATTTCCAGAACTTTATTGCCTTTTTCAACTTCCAGCAGTTCAGTTTGAAAAGCAACAGTATATGGCTGGCTAATGGTTTGCCCCGATCCAATAGGGAACGGCTTGTCCTGGTATGCGAATTCAAGAAATGATGAGTCCATAAAAAAGTGTCTTGGAACATTGTTGAGGGCACTTAAAACGTTCTCATCTTTAATCCCTTTATTTCTGACTTCTTCAACAAGTTTTTTTCTTAATCCTTTGTGCTTAAAAGTATCTTTCACTATATTAAAAAGTTAAGCAAGTACATAATTAGTTTTTGTTTTATAATAATTACAAAGTACGAAATTAATAATTTCGATAACCATAAAAAATTTTACATTTGCAAATAAAAAAAATTATTAACATAAAAGAACAGTAAATTGAAAAAAATTGGGGTATTAGGAGCAGGCCACTTAGGCAAAATTCATATAAAATGTATATTAGAATCAGAAAAA
Organism: Bacteroidales bacterium; assembly: GCA_003557965.1. GTDB lineage: Bacteria > Bacteroidota > Bacteroidia > Bacteroidales > UBA7960 > PWND01. The sequence continues at coordinate 16,396 of PWND01000008.1, forward strand.
ATTGATATCGTAGGGTTTTACGACCCGGATGATTCAACCTCTGAAGAAGTTGTTGAGAAGTTTGGAGTTAAAAGGTTTGATAGTGCTGAAGAGCTTATAGAGGCCAGCCAAATAGTTGATATTGTTACTCCAACAACATCGCACTTTGCTAATGCTTCAAAAGCATTAAAAAGCGCCCGCCATGTATTTATTGAAAAACCATTAACTACCAGCCTTGATGAAGCTAGTAAGCTTATGGATATTGCAAAGGAAGCAAGTGTAAAAGTACAGGTTGGCCATGTGGAGAGGTTTAATCCGGCTTTTCTTGCAGCTTCATCTTATATAAACAACCCTATGTTTATTGAAACACACAGATTAGCCCAGTTTAACCCCAGGGGAACTGATGTGCCAGTGGTTCTTGATTTGATGATTCATGATATTGATATAATAATCAGTGTTGTGAAATCCGAAGTAAAGAAAATTTCTGCCAGTGGTGTGGCAGTTGTTTCTGAAAGCCCGGATATTGCTAATGCAAGAATCGAATTTCATAATGGATGTGTTGCCAATTTAACAGCAAGCCGTATATCAATGAAGAATATGCGTAAGTCGAGGTTTTTCCAAAAAGACAGCTATATCGCTGTTGATTTTTTGAAAAAAGAAGTAGAAAGATTTGAAATGCAGGATTATAAAGATGATAATCCATTTGCTTTAGTTATGGATCTGGGAGAAGGAAAACCCAAAAAGCAGATTATTATTGATAAGCCTGAAGTTAAGGAGATTAATGCAATTAAAACGGAACTGGAAATGTTTGCCGAATCAATAGAGAGTGATATTGAACCAATGGTAACTATACAAGACGGATATAATTCTCTTAAAATTGCTTACCAGGTAATTGAAAAAATACAGAAGCCATATTCTGTTAATAAAATTGAATAAAATCATTAAGTTAACCGGCAGTAAAAAAACTAATGAAGGTGATTATTTTACAAATTGGCAATAAGGTTTTACTATTCCCGTTTAAAGAGAAATGCCATCTCTTATAAATAATATTCTTATTGCCATAACTATTACACAGCATAATGCAAAAGAAATTAGAAAAACTACAGGTATTTAAGTATGTTGTTTTTGACTATATCGCTTCAGTAGTTGCATGGTTCTTATTTTTAACTTATAGAAGAGTTAATGACTCTATAGATGTTTATCACTTAAGTGATAAGATTTTTTCATATCAAAATTTACTAATAGGCTTGTTAGCAATTCCTGCTTTTTGGCTTACTTTATATTATATAAGCGGAGAGTATAAAAATATCTTCAAACGCTCACGCATAGGGGAGTTTAGCCAAACATTAGTTTCTTCACTTATTGGTACGCTTATATTATTTTTTGTGGTTTTATTAAACCAGGAAGTTACTTCCGGCAAAGAGTACTATCACTCATTTATACTGTTGCTGTTTTTGCACCTTACTATTACAAGCTTTTTCAGGCTTACACTATTGACCCTTGCTATAAAAAAAATACATAATAGAATAATAACCTTCAACACTATAATTATTGGCAGTCAAAAAAAAGCATTGCAAATATATGAGGAACTGGAGGCACAGAAGAAATCATCAGGTAATAAGATAGTTGGTTTTGTTAATGTAAACAATTATGACAATTATGCTTTAGAAGAGCACATACCCCGGCTTGGCTGGTTTAAAGATTTAAAAGACATCATTGCTGAGCATGATATTGAGGAAGCAATAATTGCAATAGAGCAGCGGGAACATAAAAACATTAGCCACATTTTAGCGGACCTTTATGAAAGTAATGTTGAGGTAAAAATAATTCCGGAGATGCATGATATTATGCTTGGAAGCGTAAAGATGACATCAATTTTCGGCACTCCTCTTATCCAGATACATCAAGGTTTAATGGCTCCCTGGGAGTTGTCAATAAAAAGGTTTATTGACGTTGTAGTTTCTTTGGCAGGGTTAGTGTTATTAAGCCCGGTATATTTGTTTACTGCAATTGGTGTAAAGTTGTCATCAAAAGGCCCAGTATTTTATTCGCATGAAAGAATTGGGTTACATGGCAAGCCATTTAAAATGCATAAATTTAGGTCAATGTATGTAGATGCAGAGAAGAATGGCCCGCAGTTATCGTGTCAGGATGATCCCCGGATTACGCCATTTGGCAAGTTTATGAGAAAAGTCAGGTTAGATGAAATACCGCAGTTTTTTAATGTATTAATTGGCAATATGTCGTTAGTGGGCCCGCGTCCTGAAAGAAAGTACTACATTGACCAGATAGTTAAAAAAGCTCCGCATTATAAATTATTACAAAAAGTAAAGCCGGGAATAACAAGCTGGGGACAAGTAAAATTTGGATATGCCGAAAATGTTGATGAAATGATAGAAAGGCTCAAATATGATCTTCTGTACCTGGAAAATATGTCGCTGGCAGTGGATATAAAGATTCTAATACATACAGCATTAATAATAATACAGGGCAGGGGGAAGTAAGGTGTTGCTAAATTGCCCCGGCTTCTATCATCAAAACTATTTCTTCAATCATCTTGTCTTCGCCTTCAGCGTCATATTCAGTTCTTAGGTTATAGCCAAAAATTCTGCCTATTCCCTGCCAAAATACTGCTGAGGCTACACCTCTGAATTCTTTTAGTATTTCGTATGTAGTGTTTTGGGTTTCCCTGTCAATAAGTTTTACTAAGATTATTCCCTGGGAAAATGTCAGACGCCTTAGTTCTTGCTCAAAACTTGCTCTAAGTTCATCTTCAGCCTGTCTCATTAATATATTTCGGCGGATTTCATTTTCTTCCTCTAATAGTATTTTATTATATTCCTTGAACTTTTCACCTGCAAGTTTAGCGTATGGATAAACTTTTTTCACGTTTCTTAGTAAGCGCGTATATCTTAATCTTTCCATCCTGCTGTCAAATTCTCTTGGAGCAAAAATAATCAGCTCATCCAGCTCATAAATAAACAGTGTGTCACCGTCTTCAATTACAGCAGGTAAAGTAATGCCTTCAACACGAATGAATTTATTGCCTGTATCAATTTTTTTCATTTCTGATTCTGTTGAGGTTTGAGTATTTGCCTGGCGACGGGGATACTTGCGTTGAGAATTAGTTTGAGAATAAGCTGAAAAATACAACAGGCTAAGCACCAGGAATAGCCCCGGTAATAATAATTTAGATAAGCTGATATTTTGAAAATGGATTTTAACCATACTAAAATGAATTTGTAGAAATAAAATTACAAATAATATGCCAATATATTACGAAAAGTTATGAAGCGACCTTAAGTCTTTCCAGGTTAGTTTTGGATAACTGCTTGCGGGCATATTTCAGCGTAAGTACAAACTTACTGCCTTGCTTATGCGAAGGTAGATCAAACATAATATCCAGCATAATAGCCTCACAAATAGATCTTAAGCCTCTTGCACCAAGTTTAAACTCAACGGCCTTATCAACTATGTAATCAAGCACATTATTCTCAATAACCAATTCAACACCATCCATTCTGAAGAGGTGCTTATACTGCTTAATGAGAGAGTTTTTCGGTTCAGTTAATATTTGTCTTAATGTGTCTCTCTCTAAGGGATTTAGATATGTTAAAACAGGTAATCGTCCTACAAGCTCAGGGATTAGCCCGTAGCTTTTTAAGTCTTGTGGTGCAATATATTGCAGAAGGTTGTCTCTGTCAACCGGGTTTTTATCTTTTACTCCATAGCCAATTGCATTTGCCATAAGCCTGGATGATATTTTCTTATCAATGCCATCAAAAGCCCCGCCACAAATAAAAAGTATATTATTAGTATTAATATTGATCATTTTTTGTTCCGGGTGCTTTCTCCCGCCTTGTGGTGGAACATTCACAATAGCACCTTCAAGAATTTTCAGTAATGCTTGCTGTACACCTTCGCCTGATACATCCCTGGTTATTGAAGGATTGTCACTTTTCCTGGCAATTTTATCTACTTCATCAATGAAAACAATTCCCATTTCAGCAGAAGCAACATCATAGTCAGCTACCTGTAAAAGCCTTGATAAAATGCTTTCAACGTCTTCACCAACGTATCCGGCTTCAGTAAGAACAGTTGCGTCAGCAATACAGAAAGGCACTTTTAGCATTTTTGCAATAGTCCTTGCAAGTAAGGTTTTGCCGGTTCCTGTTTCGCCTACCATTACAATATTTGACTTTTCAATTTCCACATCATCATCAGGATGTGAAGTTTCACCCTTTGGCGTACCTGATTTTAATTTGTTGATTCTTTTATAATGATTATAAACTGCTACAGACAGGACTTTTTTAGCGTCATCCTGGCCAATTACATATTGGTCAAGATGATTTTTTATTTCGAAAGGTTTTAATAGCTTAAAAGAGGGTATTTTTTTTGATTCACGGCTGGCAGTTTCATGTTCAATCACCTGCTTTGCTTGGTCAACACAGTTCTCGCATATATGAGCACTTACGCCGGAAATCAATAATCCTGCATCTTTGCTGTCTCTGCCACAAAATGAACATTTTTTATAGTTCTTGGTCATAATTACTTAGTTGTTTGCCAGCCTGTTATATCACCTGATAGCTTTTTAGATAATAACTATTTTTTTAAACCTTTATTGTCAATTTTTTTACCTTCCAGCACTTCGTCAATCATTCCGTATTCTTTAGCTTCAGTTGCAGTCATCCAAAAGTCACGGTCAGAATCGGAGTATATCTTTTTATATGATTGGCCTGTATGAAGCCCAATTATTTCGTAAAGCTCTTTTTTTAACTTTAAAATTTCCCTGGCAGTAATCTCAATATCAGATGCTTGTCCTTGTACGCCTCCCATTGGCTGGTGTATTAAAACCCTGCCGTGTTTTAGAGCAGTACGCTTTCCTTTTTCTCCTGCACAAAGCAATACAGCACCCATAGATGCAGCAATGCCGGTACATATTGTTGCAACATCAGGAGAAATATATTGCATAGTGTCGTACATTCCTAAGCCTGCATATACTGACCCACCGGGTGTATTTAGGTATATCTGAATGTCTTTTTTGGGATCTACTGATTCCAGGAACAACAACTGAGCCTGAATGATATTTGCTACATAATCATTTATTGGAACTCCCAAAAAAATTATCCTGTCCATCATTAAGCGGCTAAAAACATCCATTGTAGCAATGTTTAGCTGCCTTTCCTCTATAATTGTCGGGCTGATATAATTACCATAAATGCTGTTGTAACTATGTAAACTATTGCTGCTAATGCCCATATGGCGAGTAGCGTATTTTTGAAATTCTTTTGAATCTGACATGATTAATTCTCCTGTGATTATTAGTTTGATTACTTGTTTTCTTGTTCTTTCTTATATTTCTCTGACATAAGCTTTATAAAATCATCAAAAGAAATATCTTTTTCTTTTAGTTTTAGCTTTTCCTTAAGCAGAGCAAGAATTTTGTCATCCATGATTTTTTCATAAACCTTCTTAACTTCTTCTTCTTTATCAATAATCTTATTAACAAAATCCTCTATGATATTATCGTCAAGGTTTTCTTGGCCATACTGGCGCATTTGCATTCTAAAATATTCTCTTAAATGCTCCCTTACTTCCTCATTTTTTACTTCCAGGTTATGTTCTTTGATTAATTGGTTTTCAATAAATTGCCATCTGAAAGTATCAGCATATGAGTCAAACTCTTTTTCAACCTGCTCTTTGGTTATTTCTCCCTTATTATTGGCCACAAGCCATTTCTTCATGAATTCTTCAGGTAGTTTGATATTTGCCTTTTTAACAACTTCTTTGATTGCATCATTTTTAAAATTTTTATCAGCA